>NZ_JBHXQY010000053.1:0-46060 GCF_042716955.1 Nocardiopsis sp. NPDC058631
GGGCCCCCACCCCATATCCCCCCTAAATAACCCTTTTTTATCCCTCGGCGCTCCCGGGGGGGCCCCCCCCCCGCGGGGGGGGGCCCCACCGCCAGTGCCGAAAGTCTCCCCGGGGCCGGCGGACGCCGCGCCTCCGTGCCCGGCAGGTCCCGCGCGTGCGCGCCCCTGGTGCCTACCTCCTGCGGACGCCCGCCGCCAGTTCCTCGGCGAAGGAGCGGACCGCCGTGAGTCCGGTCTCCAGGTCCGGGGCGTCCAGGATCCGCTGGCAGAACCCCGCTCCGACGATGACGCCGTCGGCGTAGGCGGCGACCTCGGCGGCCTGGGCGGCCGTGGAGATCCCCAGGCCGACGCAGACCGGCAGCCGGGACTCGCGGGTCACCTCGCGGGTGCGCCGTACCAGTGTCTCGGCGGTGTCGGCGACCTGGGTGCGGGTGCCGGTGACGCCCATCAGCGAGGCCGCGTACACGAACCCGCTGCACGCGTCGGTGGTCATGGCGAGCCGGCGGTCGGTGGAGGACGGGGCGACCAGGAAGATCCGGTCCAGCCCGGACTCCCGGGATGCGGCCATCCACTCCCCCGCCTCCTCCGGGATGAGGTCGGGGGTGATCACCCCGGCCCCGCCCGCCTTGGCGAGGTTCGCGGCGAAGCGCTCCACCCCGTACCGCTCGATCGGGTTCCAGTACGACATGACCACGGCGGCGGCGCCGGTGGCGGCGGTCGCCTCCACGACGCGGAACACGTCGTCGGTGGTGGTGCCGGCCTCCAGCGCGCGGTCCGCGGCCCTCTGGATGGTGGGGCCGTCCATCATCGGGTCGGAGTAGGGCAGTCCGACCTCGATGACGTCGCACCCCCCCTCGACCATGGCCTCGATCACGCGGATGGAGGAGTCCACGTCCGGGAATCCGGCGGGCAGGTAGCCGATCAGGGCCGCCCGGTCCGCCTCGCGGGCCTCGGCCAGCTTGGTCTGCAGTGTCGTCGCGGTCATCACGCCTGTCCCTCCGTGTCCACGAGGCCGAAGTACGCGGCCGCGGTGTCGACGTCCTTGTCGCCGCGCCCGGAGAGGTTCACCAGGATGACGGCGTCCCCGCCCAGGCGCTCGCCGAGCTTGCGGGCGCCCGCCAGGGCGTGCGCGCTCTCGATCGCCGGGATGATGCCCTCGGTGCGGCACAGCAGGCGGAAGGCCTCCATGGCCTCCGCGTCGGTGATCGGCTCGTAGCTCGCGCGGCCGGTGTCGGCGAGGTAGGCGTGCTCGGGGCCCACGGCCGGGTAGTCGAGCCCCGCCGAGATGGAGTGGCTGGGCAGGGTCTGCCCGAACTCGTCCTGGAGCACGAACGTGCGGGCCCCGTGGAAGACCCCCGGGCTGCCGGCGGTGATGGAGGCGGCGGTGCGGGCGGTGTCGGCGCCCTCTCCCCCGGCCTCGAAGCCGTACAGGGCGACGCTCTCGTCGGGGATGAACGCGGCGAAGACCGCCATGGCGTTGGACCCACCGCCCACGCAGGCGGCGACGGCGTCGGGGAGCCGTCCGACCCTCTCCAGGACCTGGGCGCGGGCTTCCTCGCCGACGACGAAGTGCAGGTCGCGCACCAGCTTGGGGAAGGGGTGCGGGCCGGCGACGGTGCCGAACAGGTAGTGGGTGCGGTCGACGTTGGCGACCCAGTCGCGGAACGCCTCGTTGATGGCGTCCTTGAGGGTGCGGCTGCCGATGGTGACGGGGACGACCTCGGCGCCGAGCATGCGCATGCGGGCGACGTTGAGCGCCTGCCTGCGGGTGTCCTCCTCGCCCATGTAGATGACGCACTCCAGGCCGAGGAGGGCGCAGGCGGTGGCCGTGGCCACGCCGTGCTGTCCGGCACCGGTCTCGGCGATGACGCGGGTCTTGCCCATGCGCTTGGTGAGCAGGGCCTGGCCGAGCACGTTGTTGATCTTGTGCGAGCCGGTGTGGTTGAGGTCCTCGCGTTTGAGGAGGATGCGGGCGCCGCCGCAGTACTCGGAGAAGTTGCGGGCCTCGCTCAGGGCGCTGGGGCGGCCCGTGTAGTCCTTCAGCAGCGCGGCCAGCTCGGCCTGGTAGTCGGGGTCGTGCTTGGCCTTCTCCCACTCGGCCTCGACCTCGTCGAGGGCGGCGATGAGCGCTTCGGGGGCGAAGCGGCCCCCGAAGCGGCCGTAGTGCCCGTCGTGGTCGGGCAGTGGTTGAGCATGGCTCATGGGACGTTCTCCTGGGAAGGGGCCGACGGCGGCTCTTCCCCCGGGCGTACGCCGCGGGGGTCCGCGCGTCGGCCGGTGGCGCGCCGCCTGGCTCCGGCGGCGCGTTCGGACTGGTGGGTCAGCGCGGCGTCGGGAACCCGCGGCTTACGCCTGCGGATTCCCCGGGGCGTGCTCTGCGGGTACGTACACTGCTGCGCGACGCCCCAGCAGCACTCTCGCGGTGTTCTCGTCGGCCTTGCGCGAGCACCGCTGGAGTGCGCCGCTCACGACGAGCAGCACCCACAGAACACGCCCTGGCACCATCGCCATCGGAGGCCGGGGTGTGCCATCACCGCGACCGTCCGTGCCGTCGTCTGTCCCATCGCGCTGTTCGTCCCCTAGTTCCGGTCCCGCAGGGCGGGGTGTGCTCCTGCGGTCACCAGGTCGGCGACGGCCTCGCGCGGGTTCCGACCGCGGACGAGGCTCTCTCCGACGAGGACCGCGCCGGCGCCGGCGCCGGCGTAGGCCAGCAGGTCGTGCGGGCCCCGGACTCCGGACTCGGCGATCTTGACGATGTCGGAGGGGATGCCGGGGGCGATCCGGGCGAAGGTGTCCCGGTCGACCTCCAGGGTCTTGAGGTTGCGTGCGTTGACGCCGATGACGGTGGCCCCGGCGTCGACGGCGCGGGTCACCTCGGCCTCGTCGTGGACCTCGACCAGGGGCATCAGCCCCAGGGAGCGGGCGCGCTCGACCAGGGAGACGAGGGCCTCCTGGGGCAGCGCCGCGACGATGAGGAGCACGGCGGAGGCGCCGAAGACGCGGGCCTCCCACAGCTGGTAGGAGCTGACCACGAAGTCCTTGCGCAGGAGCGGCGTGTCGACGGCCTGGTGGACGGCCTGGAGGTCGGCGAGGCTGCCCTTGAAGCGGCGTTCCTCGGTGAGGACGCTGATGAGGGTGGCGCCCCCGGCCTCGTAGTCGCGTGCCAGGGCGGCGGGGTCGGTGATGGTCGCGAGCGGCCCCTTGGAGGGGCTGGCCCGCTTGACCTCGGCGATCACGTGGACACCGGGTCGGCGCAGGGCGGCTTCGGCGTCCTGCGGGGTGGGCGCCGACTCGGCCTGGGCCTTGAGGCGGTCCAGGGGCAGCGCCTCCTGCCGCTCCGCCAGGTCGGCGCGTACTCCGTCGAGGATCTCGTCGAGCACGCTCACCAGTTACCGCTCCCTCGTGCAGTGGTCTGTCACGGTGGTGGTTCCGGCGGGCGGGCCGCCCGCGCGGCGTGCCCGTGCGCGCCGCCGTCGCACCGTGTTGCTGGTCATCGTATCGACCTTCGGGGGTCGGGGGGCCGCCGCCCCCCACCTGGCCCCCCGGTGTTTCCCGGGGGCCGGGCGGGGGCGGGCCCGTTCCGCACCGAACTGTCGGAAGGGTGGCGGGCAGGGGCCCGTGGACGACCCGTTTTCGAGGCGTTCAGAGGCTGGAGCCGACACCGACGATGATCATGAGGATGATGAAGAGGACGTAGAGGACCACCGGCACGAAGAGCACCACGCCGATGATGCCCATGATCTTGGCGATGTTGGAGGAGGACTCGGCGCTCGCGTAATCACCGCTCGACCACTGGCTGTTGACCATGATGGCGAAGATCAGACCGATGATGCCGATGACCGGGAAGCAGCTGACGATGCCCAGGATGTTGAGGACGAGGTAGTTCTTGGGCGGCCCCTCCGGGGGCGGACCTCCGTAGCCGGGGGGGCCGTATCCGGGCGGGCCGCCGTACCCGGAGGGCGGACCGTAGCCGTCGGAGGGACCGTAGCCGCCGGTGGGCGGTCCGTAGCCGCCGGTGGGAGGTCCATAGCTCATAGGGGTCCAGCCTTCCAGGACGTGGTGGGGTGCATTGTCTTGAACGGGGGGTGTGGCGCTCATCCGCTCAGACGGCGGGAATGCCGTTCTGGTTCTGGTCACCAGCCCGGGAACAGGGGCGTGCCGGGGGCGAGGAACGAGAACCAGGGCAGGTTGCGCAGGATCCAGTGCGAGGTGATGGCGATGAGGAGCAGCCACAGGAACCAGCCCGGGGTGAGCTTGGGCGGTTTCCTCGGTGGCCGGATCGTTCTCACGAGCCACACCGTGTAGGTCCACGCGATGTAGGGGATCAGCAGTACCAGCAGGGGGTTCATGCTGATCGCGCCGAGGATGTCGCCGTGTGTGGTCAGCGCGATCGCGCGCATGCTGCCGCACCCGGGGCAGAACGTGCCGGTCAGCAACAGCCACGGGCAGGTCGGGTAGTTGCCGGGCTCGTTGGGGTCCACGAAGTGGAGGAGGGTGGCCCCGGCCAGACCCAGAACACCCAGGCCGACGGGCCACACGACCGGGGGCAGCGCCCTGAGCCGGAGTTCGACGCGCTGGGTCCACGAGGGGGTGGGCCGCGCCTCGGTCCGGGAGTTCTCAGGGGGTTCGCTTGGATGCACGTGACCAGCCTATGTGTCGGGGAGGACAGGGTTCTGCCCCCGTAGACGCAGGGTGTACGGGGGCAGACGTGTGCCTGGTGTGCGAGTGCCGACTACTTAGTACGGCGAGCTCGACGCGATGAGAATGCCGTTCAGGATGGAGAAGCCGATGCTCAGCACGAGTGAGATGCTGCCGAGGATGAAGGCGATCTTCGTCCACTTCTTCGCCTGGGCCTGGGCCTCCATCGCGCCGGCCTGGTCACCGCGGTTCCACAGGTCGTTGACCTTGGTGGCATTGATGATCGCCGGGATGGCGAAGGGCCAGCAGCAGAAGATGGCCACGATGGCCCAGGTCAGGCCGTTGTCGGGCGGGGTGCCGCCACCCATGGGGGCGCCGTAGCCGCCGCTGGGGGGGCCGTAGCCGCCGCCGTTGGGCGGGCCGTAGCCGCCGCCGTTGGGCGGGCCGGGGTTGCCGGGGGGAGGGGGACCGTAACTCATGGTCGGCACAACTTTCAGGGAGAGGTCAAGGGATGTAGCACGGTGTGCAGGGCACACACCGGTCCGACATGGGGCAGGGTCGGGGCACCGGAACGCATACGTCACGGGCAGAAACGAATGATCCCAGATCAGTGAGACATTCACTGACAAGCGACGACACGTTTGGCAGGTCCGGTGTGGTGAATCTACCTGCCCCACGGGACCTTCGTCCATTTTCCGTTACTCACTCGTTGTGAGCTGCGGATTCACAGAAAGAAGTCAGGCCTTGCCAGCCGGGGCCGAGACCTTCCGGGCGGCTTCCCACTCCTCGCGGGACTGCGGGAAGGGGCGGGGCTCCTTGCGGCCGAGCCCGACCTTCTTCATGATGCCTGCGATCACGGCGAGGACGACGCTGAGGCCGAGCCCGATGAGGGTCCACATCACCAGTCCGCCGCCGAGGATGATGGCGACGGCCGCGACGGTCCAGGCCACGATCCAGGAGATGGTGAGGAACCAGGCGGAAACGGTGTTGCCGTGGTCGTCGTGGTGTTCGTCGGCCATCAGTGGTTCTCCTTCGGTTCGGCTGGCCGTGCTGCCAGCGAGGCGGGTTCGGCGGCGTCCCCGGGGTCGTCGGGGTTCGTGGACCAGCTCTGGTCCCCGGGTGCGTCGAGTGTGGGGTCGTCACCGGCATCCAGCGATTTCCACAGGTCGGAGGGTGTCTCGGCCCGGGTCGCGCGCGGTGTGGCGTCCCGATCGTACCGGGTGCCCATGCCCGGCCAGGCAGGGGCTCGTACCGCCGCGAGGAGCCCGGACAGGACCAGGAGCGCGGCGCCCCCCGCCGCCAGGGCGGGGCCGAGTGCGGCCAGGTGGGGGTCGCCGGCCACCTGCGCGGCTCCCCCGGTTTCGGTGGCGCTCCCCGACACCGCCTCCAGGAGCGTGTCGGGCCTGGTGGCCTCCCACACGGCGCTCAGGGCGAGGACGCCGCCGGCGGCGACCAGTGCGCCGACCAGCCGCCGCGCCCAGCCGCGTGTGGCGTACAGGCCGGCGATGCCGGCCAGCCCGGCCCATCCGACGCCGCTGGGCGCGCCGGTCAGGTCGGCCCCGGTGAGGGCGACGGGGACGGGTGGGACCGGTCCGGGTGCCGTGATCCGGCCGGTCACCCACTGCTGTCCGGCCGCGGCCAGCAGCAGTCCTGCGGCGACGGCCAGGGCGAGCATGGCGAGGCCGTACTCGCGTCGGACGCGGGGGGAGGGCGTGGACGGACTCACAGCAGTCTCCCGGCGTCGAAGCAGGTGCGGTCGCCGGTGTGGCAGGCGGCGCCCTCCTGGTCGACGCGGACCAGGAGGGTGTCCCCGTCACAGTCCATTGCGACCGACACCACACGTTGTGTGTGGCCCGACGTGGCTCCCTTGACCCAGTACTCGTTGCGGCTGCGCGACCAGTAGGTGGCGGCACCGGTCGTGAGGGTGCGGTGCAGCGCCTCGTCGTCCATCCAGGCGAGCATGAGCACCTCCCCGGTGTCGTGCTGTTGGACGACGGCGGGTACGAGGCCGTCGGCGGTCCGCTTGAGTCGGGCGGCGATGGCCGGATCGAGGCTGGTGACGCTCATGTATCCCAGGTTATGGCCGACTGTCCAGCGGTCCGCACCGGGTCCGTGCCCGGTGCGGGACACGCCCCGGGGCATTCGTCCGCGGAGGTTAGAGTTCGTGCGTCCTCCACGGTTCGGGCGCCGTCGGCCGCCTCCTGTACCGGCCCGCTCCCCCGCCCCTTTCCGTCCGCCGTCTCCACCTTGGGAGTTCCGTGACCGCCGAGTCCCTGTCCGCCGATCTGGCCGGCAAGCCCGCAGCGCTGACCTCGCTCGCCACCCGCTTTCCGCGGTGGGATCCCTACGCCGCGCTGCCCGCCCTCCTGGACGACGAGCCCGCCGCCGTGCGCTTCGTGGGCCTGGGGTCGGCCCGTTACGCGTGCGAGGTGGCGGCGGCCCGGCTGCGGCGCGTGGGCATCGCGGCGAGCGCGGACCGCTCCTCGTCGGCGGAGCAGCCGCCGGCGGGGCCGGAGACGCTGGTGGTGGCTGTGTCCCTGGGCGGGGGGCAGAGGGAGCTGTACGCGGTGCTGGACAGGTACGTGGCGCGGTCTCCGGTGATCGTGCTGGCCCCGTCCCAGGACCTGGTGGTCGGGCACTACGCCGACCTGCTGGTGCCGCTGCACGCGGGTGAGGAGGCGAGCGGGCTGGGGTGCCGTGCCTACCAGCACGCGCTGGCCCTGCTCCTGCTGCTGGGGCACCGCCTGGGCGCCCCGGTGTCCGGGAGCAGCCAGAACTTCCCGGGGATGCTGCGCAGGGCGGCCAACGCCGCGGAGTCGCTGCTGGCGAGCGCACCGGAGTGGGTACCCGAGGCGGCGCGGATCCTGGAGTCGCCGCACGGTGTGCACCTGGTGGCCCCGGACGAGCGGATGGCGTCGGCGTCGCAGGGTGTCCAGGCCCTGCGCAAGGGCCCGGTGCGTGCGGCGTACGCGTGCGAGACCGGCGAGTGGTCGCACACCGACCGCTATCTGGCGGCCGTGACGGACTATCGGGCGCTGCTGTTCGCGGGTTCGGTCTACGACGAGCGGTTCGCCGAGCATTTGGGGCACCTGCGGGGTGCGTTCGTGGCCGTGGGCCCCACCCCCGGTCACGAGCGCGTGCCGGGGGCGGAGTTGACCGTGCGGTACCCGGGGGACTCCGACCCGGACGTGAGCCTTCTGGTGGAGCCGCTGGTGGCGGAGATGCTGGCCGCCCACTGGTGGAGGGCGTCCCGCCGCTGAGGGGCCGCCGTGCGGTCAGGCCGAGGAGCTGACCCAGGAGGCGTACAGGTCGGCGTACACGCCGGGCCGCGCGACGAGTTCGTCGTGCGATCCGCTCTGGACGATGCGTCCGCCGTCGAAGACCAGCACCCGGTCGGCGGCCTCGGCGGTGGACAGCCGGTGCGCGATGGCCACGGAGGTGCGCCCCCGGGTGAGCCGGTCCAGGGCGCGCTGGATACGGACCTCGGTGTGGGGGTCGACGGCGGAGGTGGCCTCGTCGAGGACGAGCAGGTCGGGGTCGGCGACGTAGGCGCGTACCAGGGCGACGAGTTGTCGCTCCCCCGCCGACAGGGACTCGCCGCGCTGGCCGACCGGTGTGTCCAGCCCGTGCGCGAGGGAGTCCAGCCACTCCGCGAGGCCGAGTTCGGTGATGGCCCTCACCAGTTCGGTGTCGGTGCTCTCGGGACGGGCGAAGCGGATGTTGTCGCCCAGGGAGCTGTCGAAGAGGAAGCCCTCCTGCGGGACCATGACGACGCGGCTGCGCAGGGAGGAGAAGGCCACCTCGCGCAGGTCGGCCCCGTCCAGGCGCACGGTGCCCCGCACCGGGTCCATGAGTCTGGTGAGGAGCTTGACGAAGGTGGTCTTGCCCGAGCCCGTCTCCCCCACGACCGCGACGCGGGTGCCGGGGGTGATCTCGACGGCGACGTCGTCCAGGACGACGGGGCCGTCGGGGTAGGAGTAGGTGACGTCGTCGAAGGTCACCCGGACGGGGCCGCGGGGCAGGACCTTCCCGGCCTCCCCCGGGTCGGCGATGTCGGGGGCGGTGTCGAGGACGCCCAGGACCCGCCGCCAGCCCGCGATGGCGTTCTGTGCCTCGTTGAAGATCTCGGTCGCCATCATCATGGGCTGGATGAACAGGGTGAGCAGGAACAGGAAGGCGATGAGCTGCCCTGCGGTCAGGTCGCCGCCCAGGCCGAGCCAGACGCCGACGAGGACCACGGCCGCGTTGGCGATCGCGGAGACGATCTCGGCGAAGGGTGAGACCGCCATGGCCAGCCGCTGGGCGCGGACCTGGGAGTGGCGGGTCCTGAGGACGGTGGTGTCGATCCGGTCCGCGGTGCGCTTCTCGGTGCCGTGGGCGCGGATGACGGCGGCGCCCATGACGGTCTCGCCGATGACTCCGAGCATGTCGCCGGTGTTCTCGCGGACCTTCATGTACGCGCCGGACAGGTGCTTTTGGAGTCGTCGTACACCGAACAGCAGGGGTAGGACGCAGACCCACACCACGAGGGTGAGTTCCCAGGAGTAGACCGCCATGAGGGTGGTGGCGACGATGAGCTGTCCCGCGCTGACGATCAGGAGCAGGCCGCCGAACTGCATGAAGGTGCTGATCTGGTCGACGTCGCTGGTGACGCGGGAGACCAGCGCGCCCTTGCGCTCGCTGTTCTGGGTGAGTACGGACAGGTCGTGGACGTGCCGGAACGCCTTGCGGCGCAGGGTGGCCAGGCCGGACTCGGTGGCCCGGTACAGGCGCACGTTCATCAGGTACGACGCGATCATGGTGAGGACGAGGAGTCCGGCGCAGGTGGTCACCATGCGGGTGACGAAGGCGAGGTCGGGGCCTTCGGGCCCGGACAGCCCGTTGTCGATGATCTGCTGGACGGCGACGGGGACGACGATCTTGCCCGCCGTGGCGACGACGGCGAACACCAGGGTCAGCCAGAGGCCCTTGGCGAACTCCGGGGAGAGTCTCAGGCCCCGCCGGACCGTGCCCATGGCGGTGTCGGTGGGGCGGTGCAGGGAGAGGAGCGGGTCGGCGGCGCCGTCGGCCTGTCGCCCCTGGTCCGGTTCGGGACGCTGCTCGGCGCGGGTCCGGGCGGGTGCGCTCATCGGCTCGTCTCCTCGGTGGCGTGGTCGCCGTGCGCGGTGGTGCGCGGGGCGGGTTCGAGTGGTCCGGGTTCCTCGGGGACGGGGTCGCGTTCGGCCTCGCTCTCGGCGGAGGCGCGTTCGTAGGCGGTGACCAGCCTGGTGTAGCCGGGCGAGGTGTTGAGGAGTTCGTCGTGGGTGCCGCGGGCCAGGATCCGGCCCCGTTCCATGTAGACGACCTCGTCGGCGAGCTCGATGGTGGCGCGCCGGTAGGCGACGACGACCACGGTGGCGGCGTCGTCGCGTTCGCGCAGGCCGGCGAGGATCTGGGCCTCGATCTGCGGGTCGACGGCGGAGGTGGCGTCGTCCAGGATCAGCAGCCGGGGGCGGCGGACGACGGCGCGGGCCAGGGCGAGGCGCTGGCGCTGGCCGCCGGACAGGGTGGTGCCCTTCTCGCCGAGTGGGGCGTCGAGTCCGCCGTCGAGTTCCCCGATGAAGCCGTCGGCGCGGGCCAGGCGCAGGGCGGCCCACACCTGTTCGTCGCCGAGGTCGGCGCCGAGGGTGATGTTGTCGCGGACGGTGTCCTCGAACACGAAGGTGCCCTGGGGCACGAGGGCGGCGTGCCCGGGGATCTGGTCGCGGTCGAGGTCGCGGATGTCGACGCCGTCGAGGTGGACGTGGCCCGTGTCGGGGTCGACCAGGCGCATGAGCAGGGTGGTGAGTGTGGACTTGCCCGACCCGGTGGGGCCGACGAGGGCGACGGTGCGCCCGGGGGCGATGTCCAGGTCCACGCCGTTGAGGACGGTGGTGCGGGCGGTGGACGTCTCGTCGTCCATCAGGTCGCGGCCGCCTCCGGCGCCGTCGTAGGAGTCCGCGTAGGAGAAGGTGACGCCGCGGGTGCTCAGGGCGATGCCGCGGGGGCTGTCCTCCAGGGTCTGTTCGCCGTGTTCCATGGTGCCGCCGGAGCCGAGGACGGACTGGACGCGGTCCCAGCCGACGACGCTGCGGGGCAGGTCGCCGAGGATCCACCCGAAGGAGCGGATGGGCAGGGCCAGCAGGGTGAAGAGGAAGGCGATCTGGACGAGGTCGCCGGGTTCGATGGCTCCGGTGGAGAGCCGCCACATGCCGAGGAGCAGGACGGCGAGCACGCCGAAGTTGGGCAGTGCCTCCATGACCGGGTCGAACATGGAGCGCATCCTGCCGACCTGGATGAGCGCGTCGCGGAGGCTGTGCGCGGACCGGGTGAAGCGCTCGGTCTCGGTGTCCTCCCTGCCGAGGGTCTTGATGACGAGGGCACCGTCGAAGGACTCGTGGGCGACGCCGCTGACCTCGGCGCGTAGGGCCTGGGCCCGGGAGGCCATGGGTGAGACCCGGCGTTGGAAGATGACGTTGGCGGCGGCCAGGACGGGGAAGACGACGAAGGCGACCAGGGCGAGTACCGGGTCGGTGATGAGCATGGCGGCGGCGGCGATGACGAGCATGAAGACGCTGCCGACGGCCATGGGCAACGGGGCGAGCGGCTGCCAGGCGGCCTCGACGTCGGCGTTGGCGTTGGAGAGCAGCTGTCCGGTGGGGTGGCGGTGGTGCCAGGACAGCGGGAGTTCGAGGTATTTGCGGGCGACGGCGCGGCGGTAGCGGGCCTGCATGCGGAACTGCATGAGCGCGGCGAGCATGCGTCGCAGGGCGATGCCGGTGGCCTTGCCGAGGCCGACCGCGAGGAGCAGTGCGGCGGCGGTGGTGAGGGCGGCCGCGGTGGTGCTGCCCTGGGTGAAGGCGGGGAGGATGGTGGTGTCGGTGAGGTAGCCGAGGACGGAGGCCGATCCGACGGTGACGGCCGCGTGCAGCATGGCTCCGGCGACGGCGGCGAGGAAGATCCACGGTTCGGTGCGCGCGGCGACCCACAGGACGCGCATGCCCCGGCCGAAGACCCCGGCGCTGCCCGCGTCCGCGGCGTGACCGCCGGGTCTGGCGCGGCCGGTGGGTTCCGGTGGTGCGGAGCCCTCCTCGGTTACCGGATCCCTCGTGCTGGTGCCCTGCGCCATACGCCCCCCGTTCGTCTGCCTGCCGGTGCCGTCGGCGCGGCCCGGCCCTGCACGCGCCGACGACCCCCGGGCATGCCGAAGGGGGCGTGGGTGCGTGTGTCGAGCCAACCTATCCAGCGGCACCGACAAGGTTCCACCGGATTGTTTCAGCGCGGTTCGCGGCGAGGCTATTCCGTGTGGCGGGGAAGGGCCTGGGACACGGAGGCGCCCGGACCACAGGGGCGGTCCGGGCGAGGTGGCGGTCGGAGCGGCCGTTCTCCGACCACCGGGTGCTACTGGGCGGCGAGCTAGTAGGTGACCAGCGCGCGGAAGGTGAGGCGTCCGGTGATGCCGTCGACACCGATTCCGAACTGGCGCTGCGCGGTGCGGACCGCCCGTTCCGTGGCGGGTCCGTACCGGCCGTCGACGGCGAGTCCGGAGGCGATGCCCTTCTCCTTGAGGAGGACCTGGATCGCCTGGACCACGAGTCCGCGGCTGCCAGGGCCGTACTCGCCGAAGGTGCGCTCGCGCAGCAGCAGCCAGGTCTCGTCGTCGAGCGCTCCTGTCACCTGGAGGTCGTTCGGGTTGGCCCTCTGGTACCTCTTGACCGTGTTCTCGAGCGAGAGGTTGAAGAACCGCGAGGTGGTGCTGTCGGAGTTGTAGCCGTGGTGGGCGAGCAGCTTGCGGGCGACCATGATGTCGACCGACCTGTCACCGCGGACGTAGTACGGCCACGCCTCGGCCTCGATCTGGGCCATGACCTGGTCCGAGGTGCGGTTGAGGTTGTCCGCGGAGGCCGTGGGAGCGGCGGCGACGACGGCGGTGGCTGCGATCGCGGAGGCGGCGATCAGGGAGACGAAACGCCTACCAAATGCACCAAAGATGTGCGGAAACATGCGAAAAGAGGTCCTTCCCCCGTGGTTAATGGGAACTACGGAGACCATGCTCACACGAACCATCGGCGTGTTGACTCAACGCAACACGGAAACGACTGCGTGTTGTCACGCGGACATGCGAAGGTCCCCGGGACGTGTGCGTCCCGGGGACCTTTTGCCCTGCTAGAGAGTGTTTTTTGAAGGATTTCGGGTCGGCGAGCGGTCGGCCGGGCGATCTCCCGCAAGAGGATGCGCGATGTTCAGCCTGGTTGTGCTTCACGAGCGCAGAGGCGCAGCGAGAGGGAGCCTGGTGGACGCGAAGCCCGGCAAGGACGCAAAAAATATGACCTAGCTGCCGGAATTCCTCAGCGAACCGCGTGGCCCGCCTCTCGCAGGCTCCGTTTGACGTCGGCGACGGTGAACTCGCCGAAGTGGAAGACCGTCGCGGCCAGCACCGCGTCCGCGCCCGCCTCCACCGCCGGAGCGAAGTGCTCGACCGCTCCCGCGCCACCGGACGCGATCAGCGGAACGTGCACCCGGGCCCGCACCCCGCGGATCAGCTCCAGGTCGAACCCGGCCCTGGTGCCGTCGGCGTCCATCGAGTTGAGCAGGATCTCCCCCGCTCCCAGCTCGGCGGCGCGCTCGCACCACTCCAGGGCGTCGATCCCGGTCCCCCGGCGGCCCCCGTGGGTGGTGACCTCGAACCCGCTGGGGGTCGGCCGTCCGTCCTCGCGCACCCGCCGCACGTCGGCGGAGAGCACCAGGACCTGGCGGCCGAAGCGCTCGGCGATCTCCTCGATGAGCTCGGGCCGGGCGATCGCGGCCGTGTTCACCCCCACCTTGTCCGCGCCCGCCCGCAGCAGCCGGTCGACGTCGTCGGTGGCACGCACCCCGCCGCCCACGGTCAGCGGGATGAACACCTGGTCGGCGGTGCGGCGGACGACGTCGTAGGTGGTCTCCCTGTCCCCGCTGGAGGCGGTGACGTCGAGGAAGGTGAGCTCGTCGGCGCCGGCGGCGTCGTAGGTGCCCGCCAGCTCCACCGGGTCGCCCGCGTCGCGCAGGTTCTCGAAGTTGACGCCCTTGACCACCCGCCCGGCGTCCACGTCCAGGCAGGGGATGACGCGCACGGCCAGGCTCACCGGGCCACGTCCTTCACGTCGCGCACCGCCGCCAGGGCGTCCTCCAGGGTGAACGCCCCCTCGTACAGCGCGGTGCCCATGATGGCGCCCTCCACCCCCAGCGGGACCAGGGTGGCGATCGCCCGCAGGTCGTCCAGGCTGGACACGCCGCCGCTGGCGACCACCGGCTTGTCGGTGCGCTCGCACACGGTGCGCAGCAGGTCCAGGTTCGGGCCCTTGAGGGTGCCGTCCTTGTTGACGTCGGTGACGACGTACCGGGCGCAGCCCTCCGACTCCAGCCGGTCCAGGGTCGCGAACAGGTCACCGCCGTCCCGGGTCCAGCCGCGTGCGGCCAGGGTCGTGCCGCGCACGTCCAGGCCGATCGCGATCCGGTCGCCGTGCTCGGCGATGATCCTGGCGCACCACTCCGGGTTCTCCAGGGCTGCGGTGCCGATGTTGACCCGGCGGCACCCGGTGGACAGGGCGGCGGCCAGCGACTCGTCGTCGCGGATGCCGCCGGACATCTCCACCTTGACGTCCAGGTGCCCCACGATGTCGCGTAGCAGGTCGCGGTTGTGGCCGCGCCCGAACGCGGCGTCCAGGTCCACCAGGTGGATCCACTCGGCCCCGGCGCTCTGCCAGGCCGTGGCGGCCTCGAAGGGGTCGCCGTACTGGCCGCCCGAACCCGCCTTGCCCTGGACGAGCTGGACGGCCTGCCCGCCCGCCACGTCCACGGCGGGAAGCAGTTCGAGTTCGGGGGACGACGGGGTGTGCTCGCCGGTCATGAAACCTTCTCGTACTCGGTGGGAAAACGTCGGTCAGAGGGTGGCGACCCAGTTGGCGAGCAGGCGGGCGCCCGCGTCGCCGGACTTCTCCGGGTGGAACTGGGTGGCGCACAGCGGCCCGTTCTCGACGGCGGCCACGAACGGCTCGCCGTGCTCGGCCCAGGTGACCCCGGGCTCGCGGATGCGCTCGTTGTGCGAGGAGAACTCCCACTCGCGCACCGCGTAGGAGTGCACGAAGTAGAAGCGCTCCCCGGGGTCGATACCGGCGAAGAGGCGGGTGTCCTCGGGGGGCCGGACGGTGTTCCAGCCCATGTGGGGCACGATGGGTGCGCGCAGGCGGTCCACGGTGCCGGGCCACTCGCCGCAGCCGTCGGTGACCTGGTCCTCGGACCGCGGGTCGGCCCGCTCCACGCCCTTGTCGAAGAGGACCTGCATGCCCACGCAGATGCCCAGGACGGGGCGTCCCCCGGCCACGCGCCGACCGATGATCCGGTCTCCGCCCGCCGCCCTGAGGCTGGACATGCAGGCGCTGAAGGCGCCCACGCCCGGGACGAGGAGGCCGTCCGCCTCCATGGCGGCATGCGGGTCGGAGGTGACGGTGACGTCGGCGCCGGTGCGCTCCATGGCGCGCTGCGCGGAGCGCAGGTTGCCGGATCCGTAGTCGAAGACGACCACACGTGACGGCATTGGAACTGCCCTTCCTCTACAGGTAGCCCAGGCGCAGAGCACCCGAGGCGACGGCGAGCACGGTGCAGCCGGCGAGGGCGACGGCGACGATCCTGTTGACCTTCCACATCGCGTAGGCGCCCCCGGCGAGGAATCCGCCCAGCACGACGAGGGCGATCCCCCACAGGTCGGCGCCCATCTACAGGGCGCCCTTGGTCGAGGGGATGCCGCTGACGCGCGGGTCCTTCTCGGTGGCGGAGCGCAGGGCGCGCGCCAGGGCCTTGAACTGGCACTCCACGATGTGGTGGGCGTTGCGCCCGTAGGGGACGCGCACGTGCAGGGCGACCCGCGCCTGGGCGACGAAGGACTCCAGGATGTGGCGGGTCATGGTGGTGTCGTAGTCGCGGCCGATGATCTGCGCCATGCCCTCGGGTTCGCTGTGGACCAGGTAGGGGCGGCCGGAGACGTCGACGGTCACCTCGGCCAGGGCCTCGTCGAGGGGCACCTTGGCGTCGGCGAAGCGGCGGATCCCGGCCTTGTCACCGAGGGCCTCGCGGAAGGCGGCGCCCAGGGCCAGGGCGGTGTCCTCCATGGTGTGGTGCGAGTCGATGTGCAGGTCGCCCTCGGTGCGCACGGTCAGGTCGAACAGGCCGTGCTTGGCGAGCTGGTCGAGCATGTGGTCGAAGAACCCGACCCCGGTGGAGACGTCGGCGACGCCGGTGCCGTCCAGGTCGATCTCGACCAGGACCTTGGTTTCCTTGGTTGCGCGTTCGACGCGCCCGGTGCGGCTCATGGTGACTCCCTCGGTGGTTCTGGCGGGCGTGGTGGAGCGGGTCCGGTGTCCGTTCCGGCCGGTCGGCCGGGATCCGGCGGCGCGGTCAGCGTCCGGTCGAGCCGAGGAGCGCGGACCGGAAGGCCGCCATCTCCTCCGGGGTGCCGACGGTGACGCGCAGCCAGCCCGGCGGGCCGACCTCGCGGATGAGGACCTGCCTGTCGAGCATCGCCTGCCACACCTCGGTGCGGTCCTCGAACTCACCGAACAGGACGAAGTTCGCGTCGGAGTCGGCCACGGCGAACCCGTGCTCGCGCAGCCAGGCGACCAGGGCGTCGCGTTCGGCGCGCAGGTCGTCGACGGCCCCGAGGAGTTCGTCGGCGTGGTCGAGTGCGGTGAGCGCGACCATCTGGGTGACGGCGGACAGGTGGTAGGGCAGGCGGACCAGTTGGAGCGCGTCGACCACGGCCGGGTGAGCGGCCAGGTAGCCGACGCGGGCCCCGGCCAGGGCGAACGCCTTGGACATGGTGCGCGAGACGATCAGCCTGGGGTGGTCGTCCAGCAGGGTGAGGGCGCTGGGCGTGCCCGTGCGGCGGAACTCGGCGTAGGCCTCGTCCACGACCACGACCCCGGGCGCCGCGTCGGCGATCCGCTCGATGTCGGCGATGTCCAGTGCGGTGCCGGTGGGGTTGTTGGGCGAGGTGAGGAACACCACGCTGGGCCGGTGCTCGGCGATCGCGGCCAGGGCTGCGTCGGTGTCGATCCGGAAGTCGGCGTCGCGGGGGACGGACACCCATCCCGTCCCGGTGCCCCGGGAGATGATCGGGTGCATCGAGTAGGACGGCTCGAAGCCCAAAGCGACACGGCCGGGGCCACCGAAGGCCTGGAGGATCTGCTGGAGGACCTCGTTGGATCCGTTGGCGGCCCACACGTGGGCACCGGTCAGGCCGTGGCCGAGGTAGGCGGCCAGGCCCTCGCGCAGGCGGACAGCGTCCCGGTCCGGGTAGCGGTTGAGGCCCAGGGCGGTGGCGGCGACCGCGTCGGCCAGGGCCCGCGCCAGGCGCGGTGAGGGCGCGTGCGGGTTCTCGTTGGTGTTGAGCACCACCGGGACGTCCAGTTGGGGTGCGCCGTAGGGCGAGCGGCCCCGCAGGTCGTCGCGGAGTGGCAGGTCGTTCAGGGTGAAGCTCACGGGTTCCACGCTCATGGTCGGTTGTGGGCGGGCGGGCGTGCGGGACTCCTGTGGCTGGTGAGGCCACACGGTCCCCCGCGCCCGGATTCCCGCCGGGTGGTCGGCCGTCGGGCTCAGGCCGTCGTCGGGTCCGTACGCGCGGCGACGGCCTCGCCGTGCGCGGGCAGGTCCTCGGCGTTGGCCAGGGTGATGACGTGATGGGCGACGTCGGCCAGCGCGTCGCGGTCGTAGTCCACGATGTGCACCCCGCGCAGGAACGTCTGCACGCTCAGGCCCCCGGAGTGGCAGGCGCAACCGCCGGTGGGCAGCACGTGGTTGGACCCCGCGGCGTAGTCGCCGAGGGAGACCGGTGAGAAGTCGCCGACGAAGATCGCGCCCGCGTTGCGCACGCGTGCGGCCCACGCGGGTGCGTCCGCGGTCATGATCTCCAGGTGTTCGGCTGCGTAGGCGTCCACGACCGCGAGCCCGTGGTCGAGGTCGTCCACCAAAACGATGCCGGACTGCGGGCCGGACAGTGCCTCGCGGACGCGGTCGCTGTGCTTGGTGGCGGCGACGCGCCGCTCCAGGTGCCCGGTGACGGCGTCGGCGAGCACCTCGTCCGGGGTGACCAGGACGGAGGCGGCGACGACGTCGTGCTCGGCCTGGCTGACGAGGTCGGCGGCGACGTAGTCGGCGTTGGCGGTGGCGTCCGCCAGGATCGCGATCTCGGTGGGTCCGGCCTCGGCGTCGATGCCGATGACGCCCTTGAGGAGGCGTTTGGCCGCCGCCACCCAGATGTTGCCCGGGCCGGTGACCATGTCGGCGCGCTCGCACTCGCCGGCGCCGTAGGCGAACATGGCGATGGCCTGGGCGCCGCCGACCGCGTACACCTCGTCGACGCCGAGCAGGGCACACGCGGCGAGGATGGTCGGGTGCGGCAGGCCGCCGAAGTCG
This sequence comes from Nocardiopsis sp. NPDC058631, assembly GCF_042716955.1. NCBI lineage: Bacteria > Bacillati > Actinomycetota > Actinomycetes > Streptosporangiales > Nocardiopsidaceae > Nocardiopsis > Nocardiopsis sp. NPDC058631. The sequence goes on from NZ_JBHXQY010000053.1 coordinate 18,103, forward strand.
CTCTGCGGCGGTGAGGTGACCGCCAGGGAGCGCACCCCCGCCTCCTGGGCGGGGACGACGTTCATGATGACGCTGGAGGGGTAGACGGCACGGCCGCCCGGCACGTAGAGGCCGACCCGGTCGACCGGGATCCACTTCTCGGTGACGGTGCCGCCGGGGACGACCTGCGTGGTGTGGTCGGTGCGGCGCTGGTCGCGGTGGACCTTGCGCGCGCGGCGGATCGACTCCTCCAGTGCGGCGCGCACGGCGGGGTCGAGGTCGGCCAGGGCGCCCTTGACCACCTCGGCGGGCACGCGGATGTCCGTGAGCCGGACGCCGTCGAAGCGTTCGGTGAGCTCGATCAGCGCCTCGGTCCCGCGATGGCGCACGTCCTCGCAGATGGGACGTACGCGGTCGGCGGCGGCCGCCACGTCCAGTTCTGCGCGCGGAAGGGCTTCGCGCGGGTCGCCTTGGGTGCCTCGGAGGTCGATTCGACTGATCACGATCCCAGTCTAGGGGGCCTCGCCCATTCGGTGGGTGGCGGTGTCCGGATGATGGACACCACACCTCGGCCGCCGCGGGCGCACGCACGCGGGGACCTGGGCGGACCACCGCCAGGAATGTCCCGAATAAGCTTCGCCTAACTTTGGGACACCTAACCTAATTAAGCTTCCGAAAGGCTTGCCTAACAAATGAAGACGTGTTTTCGCGAGTTTCGCGAAACGCTTTTGTATGAGTTATCGTGGGGTCATGAGTTCAAGCAAGGACAGCGATAGCCACCTTTCCAAGTTCCACAGACTCCTGGTCGACCAGGTGCGGCACGAGTTCACGGCCTCGCACCAGTACGTGGCCATCGCCGCCTGGTTCGACGACCAGGACCTGCCCCAGCTCGCCCGGGTCTTCTACGAGCAGTCCCTGGAGGAGAGGGACCACGCGATGATGATCGTGCGGTTCCTTCTCGACACCGACATCCACTTCGCCATCCCCGCCGTGGACGAGATCGAGACCGATTTCTCCGCGCCCCGCGACCTGGTGGCCCTGGCCCTGCGCCAGGAGCGCGCGGTGACCGACCAGTTCCAGCGCCTGGCCAAGGTCGCCCGTGACGAGGACGACTACACCGGCGAGCAGTTCCTCCAGTGGTTCATCCAGGAGCAGACCGAGGAGGTCGCCAAGATGTCGACCCTCCTCAACGTGGTGGACCGCGCCGAGGGAAACCTGTTCGACGTGGAGGCCTTCGTCGCCCGCGACATGCCCAGCGAGGACAACGGCAGTCAGGGCGCTCCCGGCACCGCCGGTCCCTCGGTTTCCTGAGCGCACCGCGACCCATGGACCGGGCGGCCGCCCACAGGGCGGCCCCCTCCCACGCGGCCCGGGGCCCGGGCGCCCTTTCCTGAGGGGGGAAAGGAGCGCCGGCCTCGGGCCGCACCCCTGCCCGGACGCGCCGACCTGTCCGACGCCGTACCCCGCGCAGGGCAGGCATACTGGGAGCATGCCTGTGGCCCTGCCGATCTTTCCGTTGAACACCGTGCTGTTCCCCGGCATGACCGTTCCCCTGCACGTCTTCGAGCGGCGGTACCGGGCCCTGGTGTCGGAGCTGCTCGGCCCCACCATGGCCCAGAGCGAGGTGACCGGACGCGACCGGGGTCCGCGCCGGTTCGGTGTGGTGTGGATCGAACTGGGGCACGAGGTGGCCGCCGAGTCGGGTCAGGGCGCCGGCGGGGCGGATACGGGGGTGCCCACCATCGGCGGCCCCGGAACCTCGCTTCCCAGGGTGGCGGCCACAGGGTGCACCGCCCTGCTGCGCAACGTGCGCACCTACGACGACGGGCGCTACGACCTGGTCGTCGAGGGCGGCGCCCGGTTCACCGTCACCGACCTGTCGGAGGTGGACGCCTCCTCCCCCGAGGAGTACTCGACCGCATCGGTGGCGTTCCTGCCCGAGCCCCTGGGTCCGGACGCCGACGAGCACGCCGAGCACGTACGGGACCTGTTCGGGATCTACTCCCAGCGGTTGGCGTCGATCGGGATGTCTCCTGACGCCGCGCCGGAGCTGCCCAAGGACCCCATCGCCCTGTCCTACTCCGTGGCCGCCTCGGTCGTGCTGGACCAGGCCGAGAAGCAGCGGATGCTGGAGGCGGAGGACGCCGCGACACGGCTGGCTGTGGCGGCGAGGTTCCTGCGCAGGGAGAACCGCATCGTGGCGGCCCCGTCGCTGCCCAACCTTCCGGCGGGCCCCTTCCTCAACAACGGTGTCTCGTTCAACTGACTTGGGACGAAGGTTCAGGTCCGCGCACCCGGGCGCCGCAGCACCGCTCCGGGGTCGCGGGGACCGTGGACACGCATCCGCGCGTTCGCACACAGTTCGCGCACGGACAGAGACCAGGAAGCCGATGAGTGGAAGAGCCACACCCGCGACCGTGGCCGCCGGCCGGGCCGGGACCGCGTACACCCTGCACCCCTACGAGGTGGACGGCGGTTCGGGGGGCCACTCCTACGGCGCCGACGCCGCCGACGCGATCGGGGTCCCGCACGAGCACGTCTTCAAGACTCTGATCGCCGAGGTGGACGGGGTTTTCACGGTCGGGGTCGTTCCGGTGAGCGCCTCGCTCGACCTCAAGGCGCTCGCCGCGGCGGTCGGCGGCAAGAGGGCCGCCATGGCCGACCCCGCACGGGCGGAGAGGATCACCGGCTACGTCCGCGGCGGGATCAGCCCGCTCGGCCAGCGCAAGCGCCTGCGGACGGTCATCGACTCCTCGGTGAGGGACCTGCCCCGCGTCTACGTCTCGGCGGGGCGGCGCGGGCTGCAGATGGAGCTGAGGCCGAGCGACCTGATCTCGCTCACCGAGGCGGTCACCGCCCCGATCGGCGTCGGCTGACCCCGGTCCGGGGCCCGGGTGCCGCGGCCGGGACGGATGCCCGGGCCGCGCGGGGACAGGGAGGCACTGGATCGGGGGGTCCTCGCCGGGCTGTCGCCGGTCCACCTACCCGGGGTAGCTTTGTGACATGCGCGACATTTCATCCCCCTTTGCCTCTGTTCCCGGTATGTTCGCCTCCCGCGTCGCCGCGTCAGGCGACGCCGAGGCGTTCAGCTACCCCGTCCCGGACCCGAGCGGCGCCCCGGAGAGGTGGGAGACCCTCACCTGGTCCCAGACCCTCGACCGCGTACGCGACCTCGCCCTGGGCCTGCACTCCCTGGGAGTGACCTCCCAGGCCCGGTGCGCGATCGCCTCCAGCACCCGGATCGAGTGGATCCTCGCCGACCTGGCCATCCTGTGCGCCGGCGGCGCCTCGACGACCGTCTACCCCTCCAGCACCCCGCCCGACTGCGCCTACATCGTCTCCGACTCCGGCAGCATGGTGGTCTTCGCCGAGGACTCCGCCCAGGTCGCCAAGCTCGTCGACCAGCGGGCGCAGGTGCCCGGGGTGTCCAAGGTCGTCGTCTTCGACGGCGAGGGAGACGGCGACTGGGTCATCACCCTGTCCGAACTGGCCGCCCGGGGCGCCCGGCTCCACGCCGAGAGACCCGGCCTGTTCGACGAGCTCGTCGGATCCGTCCGACCCGAGCACCTGGCCACCCTCATCTACACCTCCGGTAGCACCGGAAGGCCCAAGGGTGTGCGTCTGGACCACTCCAACTGGCTGTACGAGGCCCAGGCCATCCAGGACCTGGACGAGGAGATGCGCGCCCAGGGCTGGGAGATGCTCACCGCCGACGACGTCCAGTACCTGTGGCTGCCCCTGTCCCACGTCTTCGGCAAACTCATGCAGGTCAGCCAGTTGCGGATCGGTTTCAGGACGGCCGTGGACGGTCGGGTCGACAAGATCGTGGACAACCTGGCCCTGGTACAGCCCACCTTCATGGCCGCCGCGCCGCGCATCTTCGAGAAGGTGTACAACCGGGTCGTCATGCAGGCCAAGGAGGGCGGCGCGGCCAAGTACCGGATCTTCCGCTGGGCCGTGGGGGTGGGCGACCGCGTCGCCCGGATGAAGGAGGAGGGCCGCACGCCCACCGGTCTGCTGGCCGTCCAGCACCAGGTCGCCGACCGGCTCGTGTTCGCCAAGCTGCGGGCGCGCTTCGGCGAGCGCCTGAAGTTCTTCGTCTCCGGCAGCGCCCCGCTCTCCCCCGACATCGGCCGGTTCTTCTACGGTGCCGGGATCATCATCCTGGAGGGCTACGGTCTCACCGAGACCAGCGCCGGGACGTTCCTCAACCGGCCCGGCTCGGTCCGCTTCGGCACGGTGGGGCTCCCCATGCCCGGCACGGAGGTCAAGATCGCCGAGGACGGGGAGATCCTCATCCGGGGCGGGTGCGTGATGCGCGGTTACCACAACCTGTCCGGCGCCACCGAGGAGGCGCTCAGCCCGGACGGCTGGTTCGCCACCGGCGACATCGGCGCCCTGGAGGACGGCCGCCTGCGGATCACCGACCGCAAGAAGGAGCTCATCAAGACCTCCGGCGGCAAGTACGTGGCGCCACAGGGCATCGAGAGCCGGTTCAAGGCCCTGTGTCCCTACGTGAGCAACCTGGTCGTGCACGGCGACCGGCGCCCCTACTGCACGGCGCTGGTGGCCCTGGACCCCGAGGCGATCGACGTCTGGGCCGCCGAGAACGGGCTGGCCGGGCTCACATACGCGGGCCTGACCAGGGATCCGAAGGTCCGGCAGATGGTGCAGGAGGCCGTCGACGAGCTCAACAGGGGCCTGCCCCGGCACGAGACCGTCAAAAAGTTCACCATCCTGCCCCACGACCTGACCGTGGAGGAGGGCGAGATCACGCCCAGCCTGAAGATGAGGCGGCGGGCGATCGAGAACAAGTACCGGAAGCTCCTCGACGCCATGTACGAGGACTCGGTCCACACGCTCTGAGCGGTCCGTACGGCCGGACGGTCAGTGTTCGGACCCCTCCGGGCCGGACCGGTCGTGCTCGACCGCGACCGGTGCGCCGGGGGCGGGCCGCGCCGACGGCTCAGCGCCGTCCTCCGGCGCCCGCTCCGCGGAACCCTCGTCCGCCTCCGGCTCGGGGGTGCGCGGGGGGACCCCGGGCAGGTCGCGGCGCACGAGGCTGACGGCGTCGAGCAGGCCGTACTGGAGCACGAACACGAACGGCCAGGCCACCAGGAACGCGATCGCGTCCAGGTGGAGCCCGGTCACGACCGCCGCGCCGGGCTCGGCCGCGGCGACGGCGGCGTGCGCACCCCCGTCCAGCGCCACCCCGACGCGCCAGGTGAGGAGGGCACCCGCGACCGACCCCAGGAACCCCGTGACCAGCACGACCAGGCGCAGGTCCTGGAGACGGCGCCGGGCCAGCGAAAACTGGACCATGTAGGCCGCGTAGCCGGCGGCCAGGCCGGCGAGCGCCGTCATGACGACGAAGTAGCCCTCACCGGCGAACACGTCCTCGGTGGTGCCGGTGAAGACCTGCCCGTCACCCAGTGCGGTGCCCTCCGCCCGGGGCGCGAGCTGCCACCACACCAGGCCCAGCAGCGCACCCAACAGAACCAGGGCCCCGAGGACGCACGCCCCCACGGCCAGCTGTCGTGCCGGCGCCGACCTGCCCGCGCGGTTCTGCTCCGTCATCTCCCCAACTCTCCTCGCCCCGCCCTGGTCCCACCCCGGAAAACCAGTGGATACGGGGCATAGCCGGAACGGAGAATACCGGCATGAGCGACAAGAACAGCCCTCTGACCTCACCTGTGCTCCAGCGTGTCGAACCGCCCACGGCAGCCGACGAGCGCACCATGCTCACCAGTTATCTGGACCGCCAGCGCGCCACCGTCCATCTCAAGTGCGCCGGGCTGGCCTCGGACCTGTCCGGTGCGGCGCCCCTCCCGGCCTCCCCGCTGATGACCGTGGGCGGGCTCGTGTCCCATCTGCGGTGGGTGGAGGCGTTCTGGTTCGAGGTGGTCATGCTCAACCAGCCCGACCTCGCGCCCTATTCGCAGAAGGACCCGGACGCCGAGTTCCGGATCGGCGCCGCACTGCCGCTGACCCGGCTGCTCAAGGAGTACGCCGCCCAGTGCGCGCGCTCGCGCGAGATCACCGCCCGGTTGGAGCTGGGCGCGTCGGCGCGCCGCTCACGGCCGCAGCCGACCCTTCGGTGGGTTCTGCTGCACATGATCGAGGAGACCGCACGGCACAACGGACACCTGGACCTCCTGCGCGAACTCGCCGACGGGGCGACCGGCCAGTAGGGCCGGAGGGAGCACGGGCAGGCGCCTGGGGCACGGCCTCCCACGGGCGCCTTCGTCGTCTCCGGCGGGCCCGCGCGGGCGCGGAAAAAGCCCGGAAATGCGCTGGCGCGGGTGTGGCTCCGACTGGACAATACGGGAATGACTGACGAGAGCACCCTCCTGAGCGCCCCCGGCCGTGTCGACCCGCCCATGGCCGCCGACGAGCTCACCATGCTCACGACGTGGCTGGAGTGGCACCGCGCCACGGTCCACGCCAAGTGCGTGGGCCTGTCCCCCGAGCTCGCCACCGCGACGCCGCTGCCGACGTCACCCCTGATGAGTGTCGGCGCCGTCGTGTCCCACCTGCGGTGGGTGGAGCACGCCTGGTTCGAGAAGCTCCTGATGGGGCTGCCGGAGAAGGGCCACGCGACCCCTGAGGACCCCGACGCGGAGTGGCGGCGCGGCGGCGAGGTCCCCCTGCGCCGACTGCTCGACGAGTACGAGGAGCAGTGCGCGCGCTCGCGTGAGATCACCGACCGGCTCGACCTGGACTCCGTGGCGGTCACCGCCCGCAGGGGCGAGGAGCCCACCACCCTGCGCTGGGTGCTGGTGCACATGATCGAGGAGACCGCACGGCACAACGGACACCTGGACCTCCTGCGCGAACTCGCCGACGGGGCGACCGGCGAGTAGGACCGGGGCCGGGAGCCCGGACGGCGGAGGGGCCCGTGACGACCGCTGAAACCCGGGTCGTGTTCACGGGCCCCTCCTGCGTTCCCGGTCTCAGACCCCGGTGCCGTCCTCGGACTCCGGCTCGGAAGCGGCGTCCTCCTCGGCCAGGATCAGGTACAGGCTGCGCCTGGTCTCGGCGAGGAGCCGTTTGGCGCGGTCCAGCTGGTCGGCGGAACCGGCCTGGGCGACCTGGGCGGCAGCCGCGGCGAGCTGGTACGCCAGGCCGCTGACCTCCTCGTAGCGGGACCGGCTGTCGGCGTAGGCGTCGGCGACCGCCTCCCATGGCGGTGTGAGGCCGGCGCCGTGCTCCTCCAGGTAGGCGATGCCCTCCTCGGTGAGCTTGTAGGGGCGGCGGCGCCCCTCGCCCTCCTCCTGGGTGACGAGGCCCTCGTCCTCCAACTGCTGGAGCATCGGGTAGACGGAGCCGGGGCTGGGCCGCCACATGCCGCCGCTGCGGTCGCGACCCTCCCGGATGATCTCGTAGCCGCTGCGCGACTCCTCGGCGATGAGCAGCAGGATGCCCGTACGGACGTCACCGCGTTTGGCCCGGTGCCCGCCCCTGGGGCGCCCGCCCCCGTGGCCGCCGCCGGGACCGGGTCCGAAGCCGCCGAAGGGGCCTCCTGGACCGAAGGGGCCTCCCCCTCCCCAGGGTCCGCCCCCCGGCGGCATGCCGGGCGGGGGCGGTGGCGGTGGCGGCGGCGCGAACCGGGACCGGCCGTGGTCGTGGTCGTGTCCGTGTCCGTGCAGGTGGGGACCGTGGTGTTCCTCGGCTGGACGGCCCCAGGGGCCGCGCGCGTTCCAGGACCAGGGGCCGGGAAGTGCCATGGCACTCATGATGCTCTCCTTCTGTCGATACAGAGCGACTGTCATGACTTGCTCTGTTAGATCAAAGATATATCTTTAACTTTTCCTCGACAAGCCCCGGGTACAGAAAAATCCCCGTGGGCCGCGCCACGCGGCTCACGGGGATCCTGGTCGGACCGGGTCAGTAGTCGACCGCGTACGCCCCCAGCAGGCTCTTCATCTCGCCGTTGAACTCCGGGGAGATCCGTACCGAGTAGCGGTCCACCGCATAGATCTTCGACCGGACCGGGTTGTCCACCCTGATCCGCACCGGGGTCGCCCCCTGGTGCGTGGCCAGCACCTGGCGCAGGTCACCGACCAGTTCCGGGGTGAGTCGCTTCTCGTCCACGGTCAGCAGCACCGGCGGCTCGCCCTCGGTGATGTGTGAGATGTCCAGGATCGACATCTCCGAGGCGAACATGGACCACGTGCCGTCACGGTCGTTCAGCCGGCCCTTGACCGTGACCGCCGTGTCCTCCAGCAGGGCCTCCACGTACAGCGGATAGGTCTTGGGGAAGAACAGGACCTCCATGGAGGCGTCGAGGTCCTCCACGGTGGCGATCGCCCACTGGTTGCCCGCCTTGTTGGTGCGCTTGTCCACCTTGGAGATCAGCCCGGAGATCCGCACCTCGCCGCGCTCCCGGCCCAGGTCGCCCGCGACGATCTGCGCGATGGACGTGTCCCGCGACCGCGCCAGGACGCGCTCGGCGCCCGCCAGCGGGTGGCTGGACACGTACAGGCCCAGCATCTCCCGCTCGAACGCCAGCTTGGTCTTGCGGTCCCACTCCTCGTCGCCCCAGTTGATGTTGAGGCCGATCGGGGTGGAGTCACCGCCCTCGTCCGCACCGCCGAACAGGTCGAACTGGCCGTGCGCCTCCTGCTTCTTGGAACTGATCATCCCGTCGACCGCGGTCTCGTGGTGGCGGTACAGCTCCCGGCGCGGCTGGCCCAGCGAGTCGAAGCCGCCCGCCTTGACCAGCGACTCGATGACGCGCTTGTTGCAGGCCGCCAGCTCGATCTTGGACAGGAAGTCGGTGAAGGAGGAGTACTTGCCCTTCTCCGTGCGGGTCTTGACGACCGAGTTGACCACGTTGGCGCCGACGTTGCGGACCGCGCCCATGCCGAAGCGGATGTCCTTGCCGACGGGGGTGAAGCGCAGACCCGACTCGTTGACGTCCGGCGGCAGCACCTTGATGCCCTGCGCCCGGCACTCGGCCAGGTAGACCGCCATCTTGTCCTTGTCGTCACTGACCGAGGTCAGCAGCGCGGCCATGTAGGCGGCGGGGTAGTTGGCCTTGAGGTAGGCGGTCCAGTAGGAGACCAGCGCGTACCCGGCGGCGTGCGACTTGTTGAACGCGTACCCGGCGAAGGGGAGCATGACGTCCCACAGGGCCTGGACGGCCTCCTTGGAGAAGCCCCTCTTCATGGCGCCGGGGAAGAACTTGGCCTCCTCCTCCTCCAGCGCCTCCTTCTTCTTCTTGCCCATCGCGCGACGCATCAGGTCGGCTCCGCCCAGCGTGTACCCGGCCAGCTGCTGGGCGATGGCCATGATCTGCTCCTGGTAGACGAGCAGGTGGAAGGTCTCCCCCAGGATCGGCTCCAGGGCGTCCTTCAGATCACGGTGGATCGCGGTGACCTCCTGGCGGCCGTTCGACCGGTCGGCGTAGTCGTTGTGCGCGTTCGCCGCCATCGGGCCCGGCCGGTACAACGACAGGACAGCCGCGATGTCACCGAACTTCTTGGGTTCCATCCGCTTGAGCAGGTTGCGCATGGCGCCGCCGTCCAGCTGGAACACGCCGAGCGTGTCACCTCGCGAGAGCAGCTGGTAGGTTTTCCTGTCGTCGAGGGGGAGCTTGGACAGGTCGATGTCCACACCCTCGGACTCTTTGATGCTCTTGACCGCGTCATCCATGATGGTGAGGTTGCGCAACCCCAGGAAGTCCATCTTGAGCAGGCCCATCTCCTCGCACTGAGGATAGGGAAAGCCGGTGATGATGGCGCCGTCGTTGTCGCGCTTGTGCAGCGGGATGACGTCGAGCAGGGGCTCCTTGGAAAGGATCACGCCCGCCGCGTGCACGCCGGTGCCGCGGGTCAGGCCCTCGATGCCCCGGGCGGTCTCCATGACCTTGTTGACCTGAGGGTCGTTGTCGACCAGGCTGCGCAGCTCGGTGGTCTCGCCGTACCGCTCGTGCTCGGTGTTGAACACCGCGTCGAGCGGGATCTCCTTACCGCCCACCGCCGCCGGGAACGCCTTGGTGATCTGGTCGCCCACCGAGTAGGGCATGCCCAGGATGCGGGTGGAGTCCTTCACCGCGGCCTTGGCCTTGATCGTGCCGAAGGTGAGGATCTGCGCGACCCGCTCCTCGCCGTACAGCCGCGTGACGTACTCGATCATCTCCCCGCGCCGACGCTCGTCGAAGTCCAGGTCGACGTCGGGCATGGAGACGCGCTCGGGGTTGAGGAACCGCTCGAACAGCAGACCGTGTTCGAGCGGGTCCAGGTCGGTGATGCCCAGGAGGTAGGCAATCATCGACCCGGCCGCAGATCCGCGACCGGGGCCGAGCGCGATGTCGTTCTTGCGGGCGTACTGGCAGATGTCGGAGACCACGAGGAAGTAGGCCGGGAAGCCCATCTCGTTGATAATGCCGAGCTCGAAGTCGATGCGCGCACGGATCTCGTCGTTGATGCCGTCCGGGTAACGGGTGGGGAGGAGTCGCTCCACCTCCTTGGCCAGCCAAGACGCCTGGGTCTCCCCCTCCGGGATGGGGAACTCGGGCATGAGGTCACGATGCTTGAACACCGCGTCGTAGGCGCCCGGGTCGATGCGCTCGGCGATGAGCAGGGTGTTCTTGCAACCCTGTTCCCACTCGTCGAAGTTGAGGATGCCGCGCATCTCGTCGGCGGTCTTGAGGTAGTAGCCCGAGCCGTTGAAGCGGAACCGGGTGGGGTCGTCCAGGTTCTTGGCCACGCCCACGGCCAGCAGGGCGTCGTGCGCCGCCGCCTGGCTCTCGTGCACGTAGTGGGAGTCGTTGGTGACCAGCGGCGGGATGTCCAGCTCGCGGCCGACCCTGAGCAGACCGTCGCGGACCTGCTTCTCGATGTCGACGCCGTGGTCCATCAGCTCCAGGAAGACGTTCTCCTTGCCGAAGATGTCCTGGAGCCCGGAGGCGTAGGCGATGGCCTCCTTCTCCTGGCCCAGTCGCAGCCTCGTCTGCACACCGCCCGACGGGCACCCCGTGCTGACGATGACGCCCTCACTGTGCTCCGCCATCAGCTCCAGGTCCATGCGGGGCTTCATGTAGTAGCCCTCCATGGACGCCAGCGACGACATCCTGAACAGGTTGCGCAGTCCGGCCTCGTTCTGCGCCAGCATCGTCATGTGCAGGTAGCGGCCGCCACCCGAGATGTCCTTGCCGCCCTCGGAGGACACGTCGTCCGACCCGCTGGACCGGCCCCAGAAAACCCGCTTCTTGTGGAACCTCGACTCGGGCGCCACGTACGCCTCGATGCCGATGATCGGAGTGACCCCGGAGCCCTTGGACTGTTGGTAGAACTCGTACGCCCCGAACATGTTGCCGTGGTCGGTCATGGCGACAGCTGGCATCTCCAGCCGCGCCGCCTCCTTGAAGAGGGGCTTCAGCTTCGCAGCCCCATCGAGCATCGAGTACTCGGTGTGGACGTGCAGGTGTGCGAAGGAGTCGGCCATGGTTCGGGTGCCCCCATGAGGGTCGTAGGACGGGTGGTATCTCCCGAGCCTACGACTTTCCCACGACGCTCGCGGCACCCTGTGGACAACGAACCGGGCCAGCCACCACTGGGTACGGGCCCGGCCGGGGCGTAGGCGATCCAGATCACGATGCCGTTCTCACGGGCATGGTGCCGGACGGAGGCGCCCATCTCCGGCTTCGTGGAGCGGAGCGGCTCCGCGGTCGGGTTCTTGGAGTCGCGGGCCGTGGTCCCGGTGTCGGTCCCGGCCGGTGCTCAGGAAGTGCGGACGCGCTGCGCGAGGGCGCGCAACCAGGGCTCACGGAAGGCGGGTTCGCCCGTCAGGACCCGGTGGAAACGCTCCCGGGCCTCAGGGGTCCGGCCGTACCTGTGCAAGGCGACCGCGCTGTTCAGGGCCGCGCGGGCCTCCTCGTCATGCCTGGGCCTGGTCACACCCGGATCCGCCCAACGGTGGCGGCGGAAGGAGTGTGCGGTCTTGGGCTGGCTGTCGGCCAGGTAGCTCCACAGCCACCCCGGAACGGACACGTTGCGCACAGCGCGGGCGGGAAGCTCCCCCACCCAGTCGGCGTGCTGCTGCCACCGCCAGGTCTTCGGGCTCGTCTTCTCCCTCGCCGTGACCCCCAGATAGCGGATCCTCGTCCGGATCACGTTCCAGGCGGCGCGGTCGTCGTCGATCCAGTCCCGCAAGTGATGGTGCAGGTTCCCGAACGTCGACCCCGCGTTGACCAGGTCGACGAAGACCAACGGCCGCTTCCTCCCCGCCAGCCTCTCCGGGGCCAGTCCCGCGTCGGTCAGGTTGACGCGCAACTGCTCCCGTTCCCGCGGGTCGAGCCCCTGACCGTCACACCCGTAGAGGGACAGCGGCAGCTGGTTCAGCCGCCCGGCGTCGCCGCTCCCCGCGTAGACCCCGCCCAGCAGGTCGTACAGGCTGTCGGGAGACCGCCCGACGAAGTACAGGTCCCCGTCGGCGCTGCGCGCCACGACCTTGGCCGCGCACTCGGTGAGTTCGGCGACGTAGTCCGGGTCGTACCCCTCGGGCCCGTCTGCGGCGAGGGACCCCAGCTGGGCCCCTCCGGCCACGTTCCAGCGGAAGGGGCGGATCGGTTCGATCTGGTCCATGAACCCATGGAAGCAACCACGCGCCGCCCCGCCAAGGGCTTTTCGGGCCGCCCGCCTCGGCGGGGACAGCGGACGTCCCGGAGTCATCCCCCCTTCACCGGCGCCTGTTACCCTCCCGCGGTCGGGGTGGCGAGACCGCTCCCCGGTCCCCCGCTGAGAGGATGCGTCCATGCGCCCACCCGTCTCCCCCCGCCGCCGTGTGGCCTCCACCGCCACGCTCGTCCTCGCGGCGTCCGCACTGGTGGCGGCGCCCGCCTCCGCCGAGGTGCCGTCGTCGGTGCCCGAACCCCCCGGTCGGCACGAGGTCCGGTTCGCGACCTTCAACACCGCCCTCGAACGCCCCTCGCAGGGGGCCCTCGCGGCGGAACTCGCCACCCCCGACAGCGTGCAGGCACGCAACGTCGCGGAGATCATCCAGCACGTGCGACCGGACGTCCTCCTCGTCAACGAGTTCGACCACGACGAGGACGGCGAGGGCGCCCGCCTGTTCCAGGACAACTACCTCTCCGTGGGCCAAAGCGGCGCGGAGGCCATTGACTACCCGTACGTCTACACCGCTCCCGTCAACACCGGTGTCCCCTCGGGCGCGGACCTCGACGGCGACGGCGAGGCGGTGATGGAGCCCGGCAGCCCCGGCTACGCCGAGGACGCCTTCGGCTACGGAGCCTTCCCCGGGCAGTACGGGATGGTCGTGTACTCGATGTACCCGATCGTCACCGAGCGGGTGCGCACCTTCCGGACCTTCCGGTGGGCGGACATGCCGGACGCGCTGCTGCCCACCGACCCCGGGACCGGCGAGTCCTACTACTCCGAGGAGGCGCTGGAGGTCCTGCGCCTCTCCTCCAAGAGCCACTGGGACATTCCCGTCGACACGGGCCGGGGGCGCCCGGTCCACCTCCTGGCCAGCCACCCCACGCCCCCGGCCTTCGACGGCCCCGAGAGGCGCAACGTGCTGCGCAACCACGACGAGATCCGCTTCTGGGCCGACTACGTCACCCCTCGCGCGGGTTCCTACATCTACGACGACGAGGGCGGGCGCGGCGGCCTGCCGGTCGGCGCGCCCTTCGTCATCGCCGGTGACCTGAACGCCGACCCCAACGACGGGGACGGCCACCCCGAGGCCGTCACCCAGCTCCTGGAGCACCCGGGGATCACCGATCCCCGCCCGGCCAGCCAGGGCGGCAGGGGCGCCGCCCAGCGCCAGGGCGGTGCCAACGACGACCACGTGGGGGACCCTGGCCTCGACAGCGCCGACTTCGCGGACGAGCCGGGCCCGGGGAACCTGCGCGTCGACTACGTGCTGCCCTCGCGGATCGTCCCGGTCCGCGCGTCGGGGGTGTTCTGGCCGACCGTGGACGACAGCCTCTTCCGTCTGACCGGCGACTACCCGTTCCCCAGCTCCGACCACCGCCTGGTCTGGGTGGACCTGGTCCGGCCCTGAGCCGGCGCCGCCGCCCCGGGCGTCCCGGCCCCGGCGCGGCGGCGGCCGCTCACGCCCGCGGGGTCGCCGTCCTCCGGCCGCCCGCCTCCTCCTCGGCGGCGGAGAGCCCGGTGCTGATGACGCTGTCCATGATCTGGGCGATCCGGTCGGGGCCCAGGCGCGGGGCGTGGCGGGCCATCCGTTCGACGAGCGCCCGCTCACGGTCCATGTCGCGGCCGGCGAAGTAGCCGACCGGCTTGAGCCGCTGCACCTGGGCCGCGACCAGTGCCCGGCGTTCGAGGAGCGCGGCCAGCTCGGCGTCCATGCGGTCGATGCGTCCGCGCAGCAGGGCGATCTGCTCCTCCGGTGCGGACGGGGGGACGGCGTCCGACGGTGGCGCGGGCTCGGGGGTGGTGGACGGGTGGTGCACGGTGGCCTCCAACGGGATGTCTCCACGGACGCGGATGCGGTGCGGCCGTACGTCCCGCGGGAACGGGTGTGACACGTTCGGGGGCGTCGGCCGCCTGGAAAACGAAAGAGCACCGGGGCTCCCGCCCGGGTGCTCTGTTGCCGACGTTCCCTGCTGCCGCCTACGTGGAAGCGGCCGACGGGCGCGTCGGCCTGCTAAACACGTGCATGCGGTGGGTCACGCCGCACATACTACCGTCCCCGGTCCGTGTACGGGCGGGGACGGCCCGTACCGGCGCACGGACCCCCGCGACCCCGTCACCCGTCTTCGTCAGGGCAGCTCGACGCGCACCATGAGGGCGGTCGCCTCGGCCGTGACCTCGCCGTTGACACGGATCTCGCCCGTGACGTACACCTTGCGCCGCTCCGTTCCGGTCACCCGCGCGACGACCTCCAGGGGTGTGAACAGGGGCGTGGGCTTGCGGTAGTCGACCTCAAGCTTGGCGGTGAGGCCGGGCGAGGTCGCGACCGAGGACGCGGAGCCCACGGCCTGGTCGAGCATGGCGGCGATCCAGCCGCCGTGGACCAGTCCGGGCGGGCCCTGGTAGATCGTGTTGAGGGTGACCTCGCCGCGCACCCCCTCCTCGGTCACGTCCAGGAACAGAGGCGGGGCGGCGGGGTTGGTGTCGCCGGCCACCACGTTGGTGATGGTCCCGTACTCGGTGTCGCCGTCCGCCAGTTCGCGCCTGACCATGGTGCCGATCTGACGGCGGGCGACGTTGAGCCTTCCGGTGATGCCCTCGACGGTCTCCGCGGCCTCGGCGAGGGTGGCGCCGTCGACCTCGGTGTTGGCGACGGCGTCGATGAGGTCGTGGACACGCGCCACCAGGGAGCGCAGCTCTGAGGGGATCTCGGCCTGTTCGACCACGGGGAGGCCGAAGGCCTGGGGGTCCGGCCGCTCGGCTACCGGCTGCGTGTTGACCGTCATGTGTTCCTCGTCGAGTCGGTGTGTGCACAGGTGGTGGGGGGCACCAACGTCGAACCGAATCGTACTCGGTAGTATTCCGGCGGCACCCCGCCCGACCGTGCGCTCCCCGTCACACCGCACGGAGCCGGGGAGCACCGACACGGTGTCAGGCCAGGTCGCGCACCATGTGCAGGTGGGGGATCCCCGCGTCCAGGAACTCGTCACCGTGTGCCGTGTAGCCGAGCCGCGCGTAGAAGCCCAGCGCGTGGGTCTGCGCGTGCAGCTCCACCCGGTCGAATCCGCGTTCGCGCGCCCGCTCCTCCACCGCCCGGACCAGCGCGGCTCCCGTGCCGCCTCCCCGCCCCTTGGGCAGGACCGCCAGCCGGCCCAGGAGCCCCACCCCGTCGCCCTGGTCCACCAGTCGGACCGTGCCCAGGGGGACCCCGTCGGCCAGGGCGAGGAAGTGGTCGGCGGCGCTGTCGCGCTCGTCCCACTCCTCCTCGACGGGGACCTGCTGCTCGGAGACGAACACGGCGCCCCGGATGACGAACACGGCGGCGCGGTCGCGCTCGTCCCGTGCCAGTCGGATCTCGGTCGTAGTCATCCCCGAAGGTTAGCCCCGCGCCGGGGACGCCCCGTCCGGAGGGCCCCTAACCTGTGGGTATGGGCATGCCCAGCACCACACACCCCGGCGTGGACGACCCGGGCACGGAGAGCGCGCGGTACTGGCGCTTCTCCGGGCTGCCCGGGACCGAACTCCTCACCGCGCGTTTCGTCACCACCTCGTTCACCCGCCACACCCACCCCACCTACACCATCGGGGTGATCACCGGCGGCATCGAGGAGTACTCGCACCCGGGCGGTAAGGCGCGGGTGGGCCCCGGAGGCCTGGCGGTGGTCGGCCCCGGAGAGGTGCACACCGGCCACGCCGGGATCCCCGAGGGCTGGGGCTACCGCGTGTTCTACCCCTCTCCCGAGGTCGTGGTGGACATCGCCCGCGAACTGGGGATACGCGGCACCCCCGGGTTCACCGAGTCGGGCATCCACGCGCCCAAGGCCGCCAGGGTGCTGGGCTCCGCCCACGTGGCGGCCGAGCACGGCGACCGCCTGACGTCCTCGGCCCTCGTCCGGCGGGGCCTGGGCATGCTCCTGCGCTCCCACGGCCGGGAACGGGGGGCCGACCCCGCCCCGCACTCCGCGCGCCCGGAGGTGGCGCGGGCCAGAGAAGTCCTCTCCTCCCGCCTGGTCGACCCGCCGACCCTGGACGAACTCGGCGCCGAACTGGGGATCGGCCCGTTCTCCCTGTCCCGTGCCTTCCGGGCCGCGTACGGACTGCCCCCGCACGCCTACCTCAACCAGGTGCGGGTGGACAGGGCCAGGGAGCTCCTCGTCGGCGGCCGCCGCGTGGGCGAGGTCGCGGCCGAGGTCGGGTTCGCCGACCAGCCGCACCTGACCCGTCACTTCAAGCGCCACCTGGGCGTGCCGCCCGGCGCCTACCAGCGCGCCCTGCTCACGCCCTGACCGGCGGCGCCCGGCGCACCCCCGGGCCGGTCCCGTCAAGAACGTTCAAGACGGTGTGCGTCCGGCATCCCTAGCGTGGGTGCGGTGAAATCCTTCTCTCTCCGCGCCCTCCTGCGATCGGCGGCGGTGCGCGACAGCATGGGGATCGGCGTCGCCGTGGGCGCCGCCGGTCTCGCGTTCGGTACCGCGGCGGTGGCCGCAGGGCTCTCGCCCGCCCAGTCCGTGTTCATGAGCCTGTTCATGTTCACGGGAGCCTCGCAGTTCGCCCTGGTCGGGGTGGTCGCGGGCGGCGGAAGCCTGCTCGCCGGGGTGATGGGCGCACTGCTCCTCGGCGCCCGCAACACGCTGTACGGACTGCGGCTGGCGGACCTGCTGGGGTGGCGCGGCGTACGCCGCGCGCTCGCCGCGCACGGGGTGATCGACGAGACCACCGCGGTCACCCTGGTCCAGCCGGACCGGGGGTCGGCGCGTACGGCGTTCGTCGCGACCTACGCGGTGCTCGGCTCCTTCTGGGTGGCCACCACCCTGGTGGGCGCGCTGGCGACGGAGCGTGTGAACGACATCGACGCGTTCGGACTCGACGCCGTGGGCCCGGCGATCTTCCTCGCCCTGCTGTGGCCGCGGCTGCGCGAGGGCGGTGGCAGGACCTGGCTGATCGCGGTCGTCGGGGCGGGGCTGGCGCTGGCGGCCACCCCTGTGCTCCCGCCCGGGGTGCCGGTGCTGCTGGCCGCGTCCGCCGCGCTGATCGCACTCCTCGGCCCGCCCTCCACTCCCCGCCCCGTGCCGGGGGCGGGCACCGGTTCCGGTTCCACCGCAGAGGAGGCCCGGTCGTGACCCTGTGGACCGCGCTCATCGTCACCGCCGCCGGCTGTTACGCGCTCAAGTACGCGGGCCTGGCCGCTCCCCGCGCACTGCTCGACAACCCGTGGCTGCGGCGGTTCGCGACCGCCGTCCCCCTCGCCCTGCTCGCCGCGCTGATCGCGGTGGAGGCGTTCCGGGGCGAGGGCCAGGCCCTGTCCTGGGACTCCGCGCGGATGGGCGGTCTGGGGGCCGCCGTCCTCGCCCTGGTCCTGAGGGCGCCGTTCCTGGTCGTGATCGTCGCGGCCGCGGCCGTCACGGCCGGTCTGCGCGCGCTGGGTCTGTGACCCTGCGGGGCCGCGGGCTGTGACCCCGGCCCCGGAGGGACGTCACCACCGCGGGATCGGCCCCGCACCACCGTCTCCCGCCTCCGCGCCCGTCCTTGACCGCCCCGTGACCGCCTGTCAGAGTCGGCCGCATGCGCCTGGCCGATCCCGGGCGCGCCGAGTGGACCTTGCGACGATGGAAGGGATCCCACCCCCATGGCCACAGCCGCCGCCCGCACCCCCTCACCCACTGACACCGCCGCCCACGCGGTGGTGGAGGTTCTCGTCTCGGCCGGGATCAGACGGTGCTACACCGTCCCCGGGGAGAGCTTCCTCGAACTCGCCGACGCCATCGACCAGCACCCCCTGATGCGCCTGGTCTCGACCCGGCACGAGAACGGAGCCGGGTTCATGGCGGAGGCGGAGGCCAAGCTGACGGGGGTACCGGCCGTGGCCGCAGCCACCCGGGGGCCCGGTGCGTCCAACCTGGCGGTGGGCGTGCACACCGCGATGCAGGACTCGACCCCGATGATCGTGTTCCTCGGGCAGGCGGAGACCGACCGGCTGGGCCGGGAGGCCTTCCAGGAGGTGGACCTCACCGCGTTCTACGCCCCCATCACCAAGTGGTCCACCACCGTGCACCGGGCCGACCGGCTCGCGGAGGTGACCGCCAGGGCGATCCGTGTCGCGACCACCGGCCGCCCCGGCCCGGTGGCGATCGCGGTGCCCGGCGACCTGTTCGGCGTACGGGTGGGGCCGTATGCCCCGCCCCGGCCGCCCCTCGTCCCGCGTCCGCCCCTGGGCGGGGAGGCCAGGGACCGGTTGGCCACGTGGCTGACCCGGGCGGTCCGTCCGGTGATCATCGCCGGCGGGGGCGCCCGCGCGGCCAGGGAGGACCTCGTCCGGGTGGCCGAGCGCTTCGGCGCCGGTGTGTACGCCTCGTGGCGGCGCCAGGACGTGTTCCCCAACGACCACCCGCTCTACCTCGGCCACCTGGGTCTGGGATGCCCGCCCCCGGTCCTCAACGCCCTGTCCGAGGCGGACGCGGTCCTGGTGGTCGGGTGCCGGATGAGCGAGACCACCACGCAGGGGTACCGGTTGCCCGACCCCGGACGGGCCCGGATCGCGCAGATCGACATCGATCCCGGCACGGTGGGTGCCACGGCCGACCTGTGGTTCGGGGCGGTCGCCGACGCCGGCGAGGCGTTGCGGGAGCTGGCCGGGGCCCCGGTCCAGGCGCCCTACCGGGACTGGAGTTCGGCCCGCCGTGTGTGGGTGGACAGCACGGTCCCCCCGCCCCGTTCCTCGGACCACGCCGGCGCGGGAATGCACCCGTGGGCGGTGGTCGCGGGCATGCGCGCGGCCCTTCCCGAGGACACGCTGATCACCAACGACGCGGGCAACTTCGCGTCGTTCCTGCACCGGGGGTGGTGGTTCCGGCACCCCTCCACCCAGTTGGCGCCCACCAGCGGGGCCATGGGCTACGCCGTGCCCGCGGCGGTGGCCGCCAAGCTCGCCGCCCCGGAGCGGACGGTGGTGGCCGTGGCCGGTGACGGGGGCGCGCTGATGACCGGTCAGGAGCTGGAGACGGCGGTGCGGGAGGGCGCGGCCGTGACCGCGGTGGTGTTCCAGAACGGGCTGTACGGCACGATCGCCATGCACCAGGCGCGGGAACTGGGGCGCATCGCGGGGACGCGGATCAGCGGCCCCCTCGACCTTGCCGGGTACGCCCGCTCGCTGGGCGCGCGGGGCGCGACCGTCCGCACCCGGGAGGAGTTGGAGAAGGCGCTGGCCGAGGCGGTCGGCGCGGACCTGCCGACGCTGCTCGACGTCCGGACCGATCCGGAGGTGATCAGCCCGTCCGCGACCCTGTCCGGCTTGTTGGGCGGGGACCGGTAGCAGCGCCGGGGGCCCGCGGCCGCCGGCGGGGATGCCGGGGCCGTCCGGGCCGCAGGAGGGGCCCCGGTCTCAGTCCCCGTAGGCGGTGGCCGCCTCGCGCAGCGCGCGGACCGCCGCCCGGATCGCCGGGCGGCGCGAGGCGTCGGTTCGCCAGAACACGTACACCTGGCGGACCAGCGCGGGCTGCACGGGTACCACCCGCACCCCGTCCGGCAGGGGGCCGCGTCCCAGTCGGGGCATGACGGCGGCGCCGATCCCGGCGGCGATGAGCGCCAGCTTGGTCTGGTGCTCCTCGACGTTGTGGATGACGTGGGGCTCTCCGCCCCGCGCCCGGATCATGCCGTGCAGCCAGTCGTCGCAGATCGACCCCCGCGACCAGCTGATCCAGGGCAGGTCGAGGATCTCCTCCGGTTCGAGGAGTTCGCGGTGCGCGAGGGGGTGGTCGGCGGGCAGGGCGATGTCGCCGACGTCCTCCATCAACGGAGCCCGGCTCATCCCCGAGGGCAGTGCCAGTGGCGAGCCGACCCAGTCGATGACCATGGCCAGGTCGGCGTCGCCCCTGGCCATGGAGGTCACGCTCTCGTGGGGCTCCTCCTCGTGGAGCTCCACCTGGAGGCCCGGGTGCGCCTCACGCAGGGAGCTGAGCGCGTGGGGCAGCAGGCCCCGGACGGCCGTGGGGGTGGCGCTCAGGCGCAGGTGCCCGGTGACGTCGTCGCGGTGCGCCTCCAGGTCCGCTTCGGCACGGTGGACCAGGGACAGGATCTTCGCTGTGTGCTCGACCAGGAGTTCGGCGGCGTCGGTGAGGCGGACTCCTCGGCCGTTGCGTTCGACGAGGGGCTGCCCGACCTCGCGTTCGAGCTTGGTGAGCTGCTGGGAGACGGCGGAGTTGGTGACGTGCAGGGCCTCTGCCGCGGCGCTGAGGGAGCCGTATGTCGCGATGGTGTGGAGGACTCGGAGGCGGTCGACACTGAGCATGTAAGCAACCCTAACCTCCGGCTTAAGAAATACGAAGTGGACCTAACACATCGGTGCGGGATAGAAACATCCCATGACCGCCGTCCCCTCCGCCGCGACCAGGTCCGGCACCCCCTCACGCCTGCTCTCCGGCTGGCGCGCCAAGTTCGTCCTCCTCGCCCTGATCTGGGGCATGAGCTTCCTCTTCATCAAGGTCGGGGCCGGCGCCCTCTCCCCGATGCAGCTCGCACTCGGCCGCATGGCGGCGGGCGCGCTCCCCCTGCTGGCGGTCGTCCTGCTGCGCGGCGGACGCCTCCCCACCTCGCCCCGCCTGGTGGGGCACATGTTCGTGGCGGCTCTGCTGCTCAACACGGTCCCCTTCACCCTGTTCGGGTACGCCGCGCAGCTGATCCCCTCCGCCCTGATGGGGATCGTGAACGCCTCGACCCCCCTGTTCGGGGTGGTGTTCTCGATGGTGCTGCTCTCGGACGAGCGCCCCGACCGTGAGCGGGTCCTCGGGCTCGGCGTCGGCTTCCTCGGCGTACTCACCGTGTTCGGGGTGTGGAACTCACTGGGCGAGGTGACCGTCAGCGACCGCGATTCCGCGGTCGGCATGCTGTTCGTCGTGGGAGCGACCGCCTGCTACGGCATCGGCACGCCCTACCTGCGCCGCTTCGTGGCGGGCAGTTCGCACGGGGCGCTGGAGCTGAGCTCGTTGCAGCTGCTCCTCGGCTCCCTGCCGCTGGTGCTGCTCGTCCCGGTGTTCACGGAGGCGCCCACGGGCCTGACCTGGCAGGTGGTGGCGTCGGTGGTCGTCCTGGGCGTTCTCGGCACCGGTGTCGCGTACGTCCTCCAGTACGCGGTCGTCCGGGAGGCCGGGGCGACCGTGGCCACCACCGTCACCTACGTGGCGCCGGTCGTGGCGATCGTCGCCGGGATCGTCCTCATGGGCGAGACCCTGACCTGGAACCAGCCCCTGGGCGCGGTGGTCGTCGTCCTGGGCGCCGCCCTGTGCCAGGGCGTCCTGCGCACCCGCCACGTCGCGCCGCCGCGTCGGAGGGCCTGACGGCGCGCGAAGGGGCGGTCGGGGGCCCCCGACCGCCCCTTCGGGCGCACGTGGTGCCGTCAGTCCTCGCGGAGCCCGTCGATCGCCGCTTCGAGGTCGGCCGGGTAGGTGCTGGAGTACTCCACCGGGCGGTGCTCGGTGGGGTGCTCGAAGCCCAGCCGGACGGCGTGCAACCACTGGCGGCGCACGCCCAGCCGCTCGGCCAGGGTGGGGTCGGCTCCGTAGAGCGTGTCCCCCACGCACGGGTGGCGCAGTGCCGCCATGTGCACCCGGATCTGGTGGGTGCGGCCCGTCTCCAGCCTGATCTCCAGGAGGCTGGCGGCCCGGAAGGCCTCCTGGGTGTCGTAGTGCGTCACCGACGCCCTGCCACCCGCCACCACGGCCCAGCGGCCGTCACCGGCCGGGTGCCGGTCGATGGGCGCGTCCACCGTGCCCCGGAGCGGGTCCGGGTGCCCCTGGACCAGCGTGTGGTAGCGCTTGTCGACGGTGCGCTCCTTGAACGCCCGCTTGAGCACGCTGTAGGCGGTCTCGCTCTTGGCGACCACCATGAGACCGGTGGTGTTGGCGTCCAGTCGGTGCACGATGCCCTGGCGCTCGGCTGCGCCGCTGGTGGCCAGCTGCACCCCGGAGGCCAGCAGGCCCTCCAGCACGCTGGGGCCGGTCCAGCCGACCGTCGGGTGGGCGACCACACCGACGGGCTTGTCCACCACGATGATGTCGGTGTCCTCGTGCACGATCCGCATGCCGGGGACGGCCTCGGGACGCGCCACGGGCGCGGTGGGCGGCGGCGGGAGAGTGATCTCCAACCACGCCCCGGCCTGGACCCGGTCGGACTTCGCCGCCCCGGATCCGTCGACCAGGACGCTGCCGTCGACGATAAGCTCGGCGGCCCTGGTCCGGGACAGGCCGAACAGGCGGGCGATGGCCGCGTCGAGGCGGTCGCCCTCCAGCCCGTCGGGCACGGGCAGGCTGCGGGTGTCGCTCACTGGCCCTTCCCTTCGGTGGTGTCGCCTCGGCCGGGCTCTGTGCCCTCGCCGTCTCTCTTCGCGGGTGTGTCCTCGATGAAGCTGCCGTCCAGGTTGAGGCCCTTGAAGGTCAGCGCCACCACCAGGCAGGCGCCGACGACCACGCACGAGTCGGCGATGTTGAAGACCGGGAAGTCGCCAACGCTGATGAAGTCGACGACCGCACCGTGGAACGGCGCGGGATCCCGGAAGAACCGGTCCACGAGGTTGCCCGCGGCCCCGCCCATCATCAGGCCGAGCGTCAGGCCCCACCAGCCGCTGCGGACCCTCAGGCCCATGTACGCGATGGCGATCACCACGATGCTGGCGATGCAGGTGAACACCCAGGTGAAGTCGGTGCCCATGGAGAACGCGGCGCCGGTGTTGTAGACCAGCGTGAACTGGAGGAGGCTGCCGATGACGTCGACGCGCTCACCCTGGTGGAAGGTCGCCAGGACCCACTCCTTGGTGAGGAAGTCGACGACGATCGCGATGGTCGCGACCAGCAGCAGGAGAAGGTACCTGCGCGGTCGGACCCCGGTCTGGTCGGTCGTGGTCATGTTGCTGTCCCCGGGGGGCTCTACCTCAGTCAGCGACGCTCCTCGCGCTGTTTGCAGGTGACGCACAGGGTGGCACGCGGAAAGGCCTCAAGTCGTGCCTTACCGATGGCCAGGCTGCATGACTCACAGACCCCGTAGGTTCCCGCGTCCATCCGTTCGATCGCCCGCTCGCTCTTGGAGAGCAGGTCACGAGTATTGTAGGCCAACGCCAGATCATGTTCGCGCTGGAAGGTCTTGGCCCCGGCGTCCGCGGGGTCGTCCCCGGCGCCCTCCACGGGGTCGGTGAGCCGCTCGGCGAGTGCGTCCTCCGCCTCCCGGACCTCCCGCCGTGCGACGGCGATCTCCTCCTCCAACCGGCGCCGGACCCCGGTCAGCTCCTCCGTCGTCCAGGGGTCCTCCCCCGGCAGGACCGGCAGCCTGGAGGCTTCGGTGGCCTTCATCGCGTTCCCCTCCCCGATGGTTCGGCACTCTCCCCGGACCCCGCTGATCTGCGGGTCCCTCCCCTGGGCGGTGCCGCGAGTGGTGCCGCGAAGCCTAGGCAATCCCCCGGTGTAAGGCAATGATCCGGGCGGTGCGCGCCGCGGCCGCCGCGCCCTACCGGGCCGCGGCGAAGCCGCCGTAGTTCTCGGCCAGCGCCGCCAGGTGGGGCTCGTCGAACACGGCCGGCCCCCCGTGGGGGCCGGTCAGCACCTCGATCACCCAGTCCGCGTCCTCGGCGTCGTCCTCACCCGCGAGCATGTCCCGGTGGACGCGGCATGGCTCGTAGCCCTGCTCCAGGAGCTGTTCGGCCAGCTCCGTCGCGTCCTCCCTGTCGGAGAGGGTCACCAGGACCGCACCCCTCACGTCCTCCGCCACGGCGGCCCCCTCATCCACGAGCGCACGGCGCAAGCACCGCGCTGCGTTATCCTGACTCCAGGTGTCGATGGGGACGAGTAGTGCTGGCCCCGACCGGACGGACCACAGCCTAGAAGGCCTGGACCGGCCAAGCGACCCGGGGGCGGTGCGAGCCCGGGGGCACGACCAGCACGAAGATCACCCCTGAACCGCCGGAGGAACGGACCCGCCCGCGTGCGCGGCCCCAGTAGAACCGGCACAGAGCAACGAAGTGGGACCCTCCGATCCCCCGCCAGGCGGCGCGGTCGCGGTCCAAGGAGGGTGGTACCGCGGGGCCCGTGCCTCGTCCCTCCGTCAGGAACGACCCTGATGGAAAGGTACGACCGTGGCCAACGACCCCCGGCCCTCATCCCGAGCACTGCCCCAGCTTCCCGCGCAGATCGACCTGCCCGCCATGGAGCGCGACGTCCTCGGCCGCTGGTCGAAGGACGACGTCTTCCAGCGCTCGCTCGACCAGACCCGCGGCGGCCCCAACTGGGTCTTCTACGAGGGCCCGCCCACCGCCAACGGCCAGCCGGGCGTGCACCACGTCGAGGCCCGCGCGTTCAAGGACGTGTTCCCGCGCTTTCGCACCATGCGCGGCTACCACGTCGACCGCAAGGCGGGCTGGGACTGCCACGGCCTGCCCGTGGAGGTCGCCGTGGAGAAGGAGCTCGGCCTGTCCGGCAAGAAGGACATCGAGGCCTTCGGCATCGCCGAGTTCAACGACCGCTGCCGCGAGTCCGTGCTCCGCAACGTCGACGCGTTCACCACCATGACAGAGCGCATGGGCTACTGGGTGAACATGGACGACGCCTACCGCACCATGGACCCGCAGTACGTGGAGTCGGTGTGGTGGGCCCTCAAGCAGATCTGGGACAAGGAGCTGCTGGTCCGCGACTACCGGATCAGCCCGTACTGCCCGCGCTGCGGTACGACCCTGTCCGACCACGAGCTCGCCCAGGGGTACGAGACCGTCACCGACCCGTCGGTGTACGTCCGCTTCCCGGTGACGTCGGGGCCGCTGGCCTCGCCCGAGCACCCGACGTCGCTGCTGGTGTGGACGACCACTCCCTGGACGCTGGTGTCCAACACCGCCGTGGCCGTGCACCCGGACGTGGAGTACGTGGTCGCCACCAACGGCGACGAGCGGCTGGTCGTGGCCCGGCCGCTGTTCGAGAAGGTTCTCGGAGAGGGCTGGGAGCTCACGGGCGAGAGCTACGAGGGCGACGAGATGGAGCGCTGGACCTACCAGCGGCCGTTCGACCTGGTGCCCTTCGACGAGCCCGCCCACTACGTGGTGCTCGCCGACTACGTCACCGTCGAGGACGGTACCGGCCTGGTCCACCAGTCGCCCGCCTTCGGCGCCGACGACATGCTCGTGTGCCGGGCCTACGGCCTGCCCGTGGTCAACCCGGTCCGCCCGGACGGCACCTTCGAGGCCGACCTGCCTCTGGTCGGCGGGGTGTTCTTCAAGGAGGCGGACAAGACGCTGGTCCGCGACCTCAAGGACCGCGGGCTGCTCTTCCGCCACCTGGCCTACGAGCACTCCTACCCGCACTGCTGGCGCTGCCACACGGCGCTGCTGTACTACGCGGTCCCGTCCTGGTACATCCGCACCACCGCGGTCAAGGACGAGCTCCTGGCGCAGAACGGCGACACCCACTGGGTGCCGGAGAACGTCAAGGAGGGCCGTTTCGGCGAGTGGCTGCGCGGCAACGTCGACTGGGCGCTGTCCCGCAACCGCTACTGGGGCACCCCGCTGCCGATCTGGGAGTTCCCCGACGGCCGCCAGATCTGCGTGGGCTCCCTGGAGGAGCTGGGCCGCCTCAGCGGCCAGGACCTGTCCAACCTGGACCCGCACCGGCCCTTCGTGGACGACATCGTCATCCCCGACCCGGACGCGGACCCGTCGCTGCCCGAGGAGCAGCGGGTCGCCCGCCGCGTCCCCGAGGTCATCGACGCGTGGTTCGACTCCGGTTCCATGCCGTTCGCCCAGTGGGGCGCGCCCCACCACAACGAGGAGACCTTCCGGGAGAACTTCCCGGCGCAGTACATCTCCGAGGCGATCGACCAGACCCGCGGGTGGTTCTACTCGCTGCTCGCGGTCAGCACCCTGGTGTTCGGCCGCAACTCCTTCGAGAACGTGGTCGTGCTCGGCCACATCCTCGCGGAGGACGGCCGGAAGATGAGCAAGCACCTCGGCAACGTCATGGAGCCGATCTCGGTGATGGACAGGCACGGCGCCGACGCGCTGCGCTGGTTCATGCTGGCCAGCGGTTCGCCGTGGACGGCCCGCCGGGTCGGCGACTCCGCCCTGGAGGAGATCGTCCGCAAGGTGCTGCTGACCTACTACAGCACCGTGTCGTTCTTCACCCTGTACGCGAACGCCGGCGACGGCTGGGACCACTCCCGGCTGGCGGACGCCCCTGCCCCCGAGGACCGCCCGCTGCTGGACCGGTGGCTGCTCTCGGAGCTGAACGAGGTCGTCAGGGACGTCACCGAGGCGCTGGACGCGTTCGACACCACGACCGCCGGGCGCCGTCTGACGGCCTTCGTCGACGACGTGTCCAACTGGTACGTGCGCCGTTCCCGCCGCCGGTTCTGGGGCGGTGCGGACACCCCCGAGGGCGCCTCCGCGTTCGCGACGCTGTTCGAGGCACTGGAGACCGTCACCCTGCTGATGGCTCCGATCGTGCCGTTCCTGACCGACCACGTGTGGTCCTCGCTGCGCCGCCCGGACGCTCCGGGGTCGGTGCACCTGGCGCCGTGGCCGAAGGTGCGCGAGGACCTCGTCGACCCGGACCTGTCCCGGCAGATGGCGCTGACCCGCCGCCTGGTGGAGCTGGGCCGGTCGGCCCGCGTGGACTCGGCCGTGCGGACCCGGCAGCCGCTGGCCCGCGCCCTGGTGGGCGCTCCGGGCTTCGCGGAGCTGCCTGAGCAGCTGCGCACCCAGGTCTCCGACGAGCTGAACGTGGAGTCGCTGGACGCGCTCTCCTCAGTGGGCGGCGACCTGGTGGACTACCTCGTCAAGCCGAACTTCCGGGCACTGGGCAAGCGGTTCGCCAAGCGCACCCCGCTGGTGGCCAAGGCCATCGAGGCGGCCGACCCCGCGTCGCTGGTCGAGCAGGTCCGCGGCAGCGGCTGGGCCCGGGTCCGTGTCGAGGACGAGCCGGTCGAGGTCAGCTCCGACGAGCTGCTGGTGACCGAGCAGCCCCGTGAGGGCTGGGCCGTCGCGTCCGAGTCCGGTGAGACCGTCGCCCTGGACCTGGAGCTCACGCCCCGGCTGCGCCGTGCCGGCCTGGCCCGTGAGATGGTCCGCATGATCCAGGACGCCCGCAAGAAGAGCGGCCTGGACGTGTCCGACCGCATCGAGGTGTGGTGGTCGGCCACGGACGAGACCACCGAGCTGGCGCTCGGCGAGCACGGTGAGGCCATCGCCGGTGAGGTGCTGGCCGACGCGTTCGTCGCCGGGGAGATGGCCAGGGACCTGCACACCACCTCCTCGGAGGAGTTCCATGATCAGGCTGAAGGCGGGGTTGGAGTCGGTCAGGAGGCTGAGGGCGCCGTTGGCCACCGCGAGGCCGACCACG
>NZ_JBHXQY010000054.1:0-5364 GCF_042716955.1 Nocardiopsis sp. NPDC058631
GGATCCACTCCGTGTCCGCCGGGCCCCGCCGTGTTCCCGGTCGGACCCGGCCCGGGGGAAGGGCCGTTGGAATGTTCCGGCCGGATGCGACGCTTTCCGGTTCATGAAGGCAATGGCATTGCGACAGTACGGTTCCGCGGACGACCTGGCCCTCATGGAGCTTCCCGATCCCAAGGTCGCCCCTGGTGAGGTCCTGATCCGCGTGAAGGCAGCGAGCGTGAACCCGGTCGACTGGAAGGTCGCGGCCGGAGCACTCGACCCCGTCATGGAGGCGGGCTTCCCGTTGATCCCCGGGTGGGACGTCGCGGGAGTCGTCGAGGGGCTCGGGTTCGACACGACCGAGTACCGGGTCGGGGACGAGGTCTACGGGTACGCCCGCAAGGACTGGGCGAAGAACGGCACCTACGCCGAACTCGTGTCCGCGAGCGTGCGCATGATCGCCCCCAAGCCGGTGCCGCTGAGCTGGGAGGAGGCCGCAGGGGTTCCGCTCGCGGGCCTGACCGCCCACCAGGCCCTGAGGCGTGTCGGCGTGGGGGCCGGTGACACGGTGCTCGTCCATGCCGCAGCCGGCGGTGTCGGGGCGTTCGGCGTCCAGATCGCGGTGGCGCGGGGCGCCCGCGTCATCGGTACGGCCAGCGAGCGCAACCACGACTTCCTGCGCTCCCTGGGCGCCGAACCGGTCGTCTACGGGGAAGGGCTCGTCGACCGCGTCCGGGGCCTGGCGCCCGGGGGAGTCGACGCCGTGCTGGACTTCGTCGGCGGTGGAGTGGCAGAGCTCTCGCTTCCGCTGGTGGGCGCCGCGGACCGTGTCGTGTCCATCGCGGACGCCGACATCCTGGCGCGGGGCGGTCACTACGTGTGGGTCCGGCCCGACTCCGCCGACCTCGTCGACCTGGCCCGGCTCGCCGACGACGGCAAGCTCTCCGTGCACGTCGAGCGCGCGTTCCCGCTCTCGGAGGCGGCCGACGCCTGGCGCCTGAGCCAGACCGGTCGGACCCGGGGGAAGATCGTCCTGACGGTCTGACCGGTACGAGCGGCCCCGGGGGACACGGTCCGCCGGGGCCCGCGCGGTCACGCCGTGCCGGGTGCGCCCTCTGCCTTCTCCGAGGAGCCCGCGTCCGGGGCCGCTCCGTGCGGGGCAGGTCCAGGGTGACGGTCAGCGAGCCGTGCTCGACCTGGAGGTGGAGGGCGCCGCCAGGGGTGGGTCGCCGGGCAAAGAGGGCACAACTCAGGAATGCCCGAAGAGTGATATGCGTCACAGGTATATGAGTGCCAGTGACCAACGGCCGCCAACCTCCGGGCGGGGCTCCGTCGTACGCGTGCTCGCCATCTTCGTGGCGGTGTTCCTCGCGGCGGCCGGATGTGTCGCCACCGTCGTCACCCTCGGCAACGTCCCCGCCCCGAGCATCCAGGTCGTCGTGGGCGAGGAGGAGACGGAACCCGAGGGCGGCCCCGGATCGGCCCCGAGCCCGGAACCCGAGTCACCCGAGCCGGAGTCACCCGGGCCCGAGACCGCCGCACCGGAGGCGCCGCAGGAGGGCGGCGGGACGGAGCCCGTCCCAGCCGGATCGTACGACGGTGCCGTCGTCAGGACCGGGGCGTTCGAGGTGGTGGTGGAGACGGCCTACACCGACCCGACCATCACGGACGGCATGGGCATGCACGACACGGCACCCCCGGGACAGGAGTACTTCATCCTCCGGCTCGACGTCACCAACATCAGCTCCGCCCCGGCGGCCTTCGACCCGGTCGGATCGGTCGGGCTGGCCACCGACGGGCAGGAGTACATGAACGATCCGGAGGCCGAGTACACGGTGGCGTACGACTACTTCTGGGAGGACATCCTCCCGGGCGAGACGGTCACCACCCACATCCTGTTCCTGGTACCCGTCGGGACCGAGTTCTCCGCTGTCCTGATCAACGGCCAGGAGCGGCTCGGCCCGAACTGACGGGCTGCCCGGGCACGCCGGCCGCCCGACCGGAACCTAACGGGGGCGCCGCCGCAGGGTGATCTGCGCGTTGGCCCCGGTGTCCGGATCCACCACGACCTCCTGGCCGGCGGCGATGCCCTCCACCACCAGGTCGGCGTCCACGGGAGCGGAGCGCTTGACCACGCCGAGCGCGATCGGACCCAGTTCGTGGTGCCGGGCCGAGGTCCCCACCCGGCCGACGGAGCGGCCGTCCAGCTCGATCGGACTGCCCACCTCCGGCAGGCGCTCCGCGGTGCCGTCCAGGTGAAGCATCACCAGTCGGCGCGGAGGGCGCCCCATGTTGTGCACCCGCGCGACCGTCTCCTGGCCCGGGTAGCAGCCCTTCTCCAGGTGGACGGCCCTGCCCACCCAGTCCACCTCGTGCGGGATGGTGCGGTCGTCGGTGTCCAGCCCGGGACGGACCCGGTGCCCGGCGATCCGCTGCGCCTCGTACGCCCACATCCCGGCGGGACGCGTTCCGGCGGCCGTCAGCGCCTCGGCGGCCGTGGCCAGCCGCTCGACGGGCAGGAACAGGTCGGTGCCGTCCTCCGCCGAGCGCGCGGGCACGTCGCCGAGCGACGCCGCCTCGACGGCCTTGGCCCGGTCCGGGCCGAGCACGGTGAGGACCGCCCGCGTGTCGCCCAGGTCCTCCACTTCGACGCGGAGCATGAACCGCATGGAGTCCAGGAAGGCGGCCAGCGCGGCCCCGCTCCCGGGCTCGGTGTGGATCCAGGTCGCCTCGCCGTCGTCCACGAGGGACAGGTGGTGGCGGAGGTGACCCCTGCCGTCCAGGACCAGCGCCTCGGTGGCCTGCCCGGGGGCCAGGCCACGGGTCAGCTGGCTGGTGAGGTCGTTCAGCCATCCCAGGCGGTCGGGCCCGCTCACCCGCACGACGCCCCGGTTGCTCCGGTCGACCCACGCGCTCGAACGCTCCATGGCACGACCCTCGTGGGCGGGGTCGCCGTAGTGGGCGGCGACCCCGGAGTCGTGGGACTCGGCGCTCACGGCGCCCGGTGTGCTCATCAGCGGCGAAGTCATACCGCCGAGACTAGCCGCCCCGCAGCGGGACCGGAAACGAGGCTCTGACCTGCACTTTCGCGCACAGAAAAAACATTTGCCCGAGGGCTTCCAGGGGACGTACTGTCGGTGTCACGCAAGAAAGGAGGTGGTCTGAGAGTGCTTGATCTCAGGACTGGCGAGGTGGCCGTCCGTTAGGGCGACGCTCGCGTTCGCGCGGCGTCGCCCGTAGCGAATCCCAGACGGACACCCGGACCCCGGGCTGCCGGACTCGTCCGACCGGCCCCGCCCTCGCGGCGGGAGGAAGCCCGGGGTCTGTCCGTGCCCGGACCCCGCCCCTACTTCTTCGCGTCGGTCCGCTTGAGCTGCGCCGACATGTACGAGCGCAGGCTGTGGCCGCCCGCCGCTAGGTCCCAGGCGTACCCCAGCGTCTCCCGGTCGTCGCCGAACAGGCCGTACAGCCGGTGCGAGGCGGTCGCGTCGATACCGGTCTCGGTGTGCACGACCGCGTCGGTGTGCATCTCCACCCGGTTGGCGAACACGTTGCCCAGGTAGACCTCGGTGAAGCCCTCGGGGTGCGAGATGAGCGCCTCCAGGTGCACGACCTGCTCACCCTCCCCGCGCTTCTCCGCGTCGGAGTCCGGGCGCGCGCGCCAGTAGCCCGACTCCTCGGAGACGAGCTCACCCGGTTTGCCGTCCGCGCCCATCCGCCAGGCCCTGCTCGTGAAGGCCAGGTACGGAAGACCGGCCGTGTGTGTGAACTCGATCTCCTGTCCGAACTGGAACTCGTCCACGTCGGCGTAACCGGCGACGCCGACGCCCTCCCAGCGGCCGATCAGGAAGGACAGTTTCGCCAGATCGGGGTGTGCCTCAGCGTCCATGACACCAGAGCGTAGCGGCGGCTGACCAGTGGCGGTGACCACCGGCGTGCGAACGGTGGCCACCGCCACTCCCGTGCCGTGGTCCGGCCATGCCCAATTGGCCCCGGTTTCCCGAAGAACTGGTAAAGATTGTCACCAACGCGGTGTGGCCACGGGGTGTTACGCCAACCGCCTACGTAGACCTCCGACGCACTTCCATAAGGGGCGGCCTGTGTTACTGGTGATCGGTTCGGCGCTGCTCGTGGCCGCGGTGGTCCTCCTCCCTCTGACCGTCGTCGCCCTGCGGCGCTGGCTGCGTCAGCGCGGACTGGCCCAGCTCCGGCCGGGGGCCCTCGCGGCGCAGGACGGACAGAGGGTCACACTCACCGGTGTGGCGGCCCCGGGCCCGGACGGCCCCATCACGTCCGGTCTGGCCGGTGTGGAGTGCGTGTGGCACGGCCACGAGGTGCTGCGCCACTACTGGCCGCTCAACCGCGACCGGGCCGAGGGCGCGGTCCGCGAGCGCGCCTGCGACTCCATCGCCGACTACGGTTCCGACACCCTTTTCGGCCTCGTCGCCGAGGGGCGCGAGGACGACCCCGACCGGGTCCTCGTCGTCCCCGGGGACACCGGGCCCAAGGGCGCCGAACTGTGTCTGAAGCGTGTGGTCGGCAGACCGCAACCGGGCGTGGCCTCGCCCGCCGACGACCTGCTGCCCCGTGTGCGCGGTCGGATCTCCGGCGTCTTCCGCGGGGAGACCATCGAGTTCGAGTACAGGGAGTGGGTGCTCCGGCCCGGCACCCGCGTGCGCGTCACCGGTCAGCTCCGGGTACGTGACGGGCGCGTGCTCCTCGCCGCCCCCGAGGGGGGCACGATCAGCATCGAGCACGGCGTGGGCGAGCAGCCGGTCCGGGTCTCGCCCCGGCGCACGGAGGCGATCGTGTTCACCGCGGCGCTCGGGTTCTGCGCGGTGGCGGGTGCCGTCCTGACCCTCACCGCGCTGTGAGTAGGGTGGCGACCATGTCTCGTTCCCTGGTGATCAAGGTCACTGCTGGGGAGAACGACCCC
Organism: Nocardiopsis sp. NPDC058631; assembly: GCF_042716955.1. Classification (NCBI taxonomy): domain Bacteria; kingdom Bacillati; phylum Actinomycetota; class Actinomycetes; order Streptosporangiales; family Nocardiopsidaceae; genus Nocardiopsis; species Nocardiopsis sp. NPDC058631. Next base: position 4,916 of record NZ_JBHXQY010000054.1, read on the forward strand.
GAGCGGTGCAACCAGGCGTTCACGGTCGCGGCCGCGGCCCTGGCCAGCGGGGTCGACGTCTCCCTCTGGCTGACCGGTGAGTCCGCGTGGTTCGCCGTCCCCGGCCGCGCCGAGGAGTTCTCCCTCCCGCACGCCGCCCCCCTCAAGGACCTCCTCGAAGCGGTGCTCGCCGCGGGCCGGGTCACGGTGTGCACCCAGTGCGCGGCGCGGCGGGACCTCACCCAGGACGACCTCCTGGACGGTGTGCGCATCGCAGGAGCCCCCTCGTTCGTGGAGGAGACGATCCAGGACGGCGCGCAGGCCCTGGTCTACTGACCCCCGGTCCGGGGACCCGGACACGGCCGTGGGCGGGGCGCCGGCGGCGGGCCGGGGCCCGGGGGCCGGGGGGGGGGGGGAGGGTGTGCACCCGGGGGAGGAAACAAAGAAAACACGCGCGGCGAAGTTAGGGG
>NZ_JBHXQY010000054.1:5374-44049 GCF_042716955.1 Nocardiopsis sp. NPDC058631
TACATCTGGTCGCGCTGCTCGTGATATTCGTACCCCCGCGCCCGGGTCCCGGCCACGGCCGTGCCCGTGCCGCGGTCGGCGGCACGGGCACGGGTCACGGGAGGGGCGGTTACTTCTTGCCCTGGTTGGCGACCGCCTCGATGGCGGACTTGGCGGCCTCGGGGTCGAGGTAGGTGCCGCCCGGGTTGGTCGGCTCGAAGGACCCGTCCAGCTCGTAGACCAGGGGGATGCCCGTCGGGATGTTCAGCCCCGCGATGTCGGTGTCGCTGACGCCGTCCAGGTGCTTGACCAGCGCGCGCAGCGAGTTGCCGTGCGCCGCGACCAGCACCGTCTTCCCCGCGGCCAGGTCCGGGACGATGGAGTCGTACCAGTACGGCAGGGCGCGGTCCAGGACGTCCTTGAGGCATTCGGTGCGTGGCAGCAGCTCCGGCGGGAGCAGGGCGTAGCGGGCGTCACCGGACTGCGAGTAGGGGTCGTCGTCGGCGATGGGCGGCGGAGGGGTGTCGTAGGAACGGCGCCAGACCATGAACTGCTCTTCGCCGTACTCGTCGCGCGTCTGCGCCTTGTCCTTGCCCTGGAGGGCGCCGTAGTGGCGCTCGTTGAGGCGCCAGCTCCGCTCCACGGGCAGCCAGTGCAGGTCGGCGGCCTCCAGAGCGAGGTTCGCCGTGCGGATGGCGCGCTTGAGGAGGGAGGTGTGCAGCACGTCGGGCCGCAGCCCGGCGTCCTTGAGCAGCTCTCCGCCCCGGCGGGCCTCGTCCTCGCCCGTCGCGGAGAGGTCGACGTCCACCCAGCCGGTGAACAGCCCCTTCGCGTTCCAGACGCTCTCACCGTGTCGCAGCAGTACCAGAGTTCCCATGGGGCAAGCCTAGCCACCCGCCGGTTCGGCTCGGGCGCCCACCCCGCACCTGCGCCCCGCAGCGGCGCTGCCTGCCCGGATCACCGCGCCGGGTCCGGCCTTCGGCCCTACCGGTCCTCTCCCGACTCGGCCAGGTGCGTGAAGGCACGCAGGTTGCGCATGTCGTGGCCGCGCTCGGCGCGCCACTTCCACTCCTTGCGGATCGCCGACGCGAACCCGCGCTCCAGAGCCCCGTTGAAGTTCTCGTCCGAGTAGGTGAGCACGCACCCGAGCAGCCGGTCGACCTCGTCGGGTGTGACGCCCTCCAGCGGCAGACGGCCCCGGATGTACACGTCGCCCACCTCGTCGGCCGCGAACGCCATCCCGTACATGTCGGTGTTCTTGCGCATCAGCCACAGGTAGAACCCCGCGTGGTTCTCGTCCGGCTGGCGGCAGAAGAACGAGGTGAGGGTGAGGCTGTGCGGCCCGGTCTCCAACCAGACGAGGGTCCTGAGCTTGGCGCTGCCCGGAAGCGTGACGAGGAACGACCCCTCGCGCGGGCACTCCACCTCCAGCCCGGCCCCGGTCACCGCTGCGGTGATCGCCTTGACCGCGGTCTCGCGCGCCCCTTCGGTACCCACCTCGTACGTCCCCCTCACTCGGTCACCTGTTCGCGGCCAGCGGCAGTGCGGGCGGAGCGATGCTCGCGCTGTACACGTCCAGCAGCTCGTCCACCGTCCGCGACCAACCCAGGGTGGCGGCGTGCTTGGGTGCCGCCATGGCCAGCTTGGCACGCCAGGCCGGTTCGGCGATCATCCGGTGCAGCTGGGCCGCGTAGTCGGCCGGGTCGTGCCCCTCCACCAGGACCCCGGACACCCCGTCCACCACCGCCGTGGTCAGCCCGCCCACGCGGGCGGCGAGCACCGGGGTGCCACAGGCCTGGGACTCCACCGCCACCAGGCCGAACGATTCGGAGTAGGACGGCACCACGGTCACCGCGGCCGCCCGGTAGTGCTCGGCCAGCCGTTCGCGGGTCTGGGCCGGCTCGATCCTCACCACGTCCGCCACCCCCAGGGAGCGGGCCAGGTCCGTGAGCAGCCGGGGTTCGCGCATCCCTCCGCCGGACAGGCCGCCGACCACGCCCACCACCAGGCGCGAGCGCAGGGAGGGGTCGCGCCGCAGGAGGTCGGCGGCGGCGCGGATCAGCACGTCTGGGGCCTTCAGCCGTTGCACGCGGCCCACGAACAACAGCAGCTCGGTGTCCGGCGGGAGGCCGATACGCGCCAGGGCGTCCCGGCGCGAACCCGGGCTGAACACCTCCAGGTCCACCCCGGGCGGGATCACGCTGATCTGGCCGTCGCGCGCGCCGTAGTGCTCGCGGAGCTGGCGGGCCTCGTCGTCGGTGTTGGCGATCAACCGGTCGGCCTGGTGGACCAGCTGGTCCTCGCCGCGCACACGCAGCTCGGGTTCGGGCACGTCGCCCTCGGCGAGGGCTGCGTTCTTCACACGCGCCATGGTGTGCATCGACTGGATCATCGGTACGCCCCACCGGCGGGCCGCCACGACACCGGCGCGGCCGGACAGCCAGTAGTGGCCGTGCACGAGGTCGTAGTGGCCGGGGTCGCCCTGGGCCTCGGCGCGCAACAGGCCGAAGATGAAAGGACACAGGTGCTCGGCGAGGGTGTTCTTGTCCAGGTGGCCGTAGGGCCCCGCGGGAACGTGCCGTACGTTCACGCCGGGGGCGAGCTCCACGACCGGGGGCAGGTCGGGTTCGGTCGCACGTGTGAACACGTCGACGGCCACGCCGCGTTCGGCCATCCGACGGGCCACCTCGACCACGTAGACGTTCAGCCCTCCGGCGTCACCGGTGCCCGGCTGGTCGAGCGGTGAGGTGTGCAGGCTGACGGTCGCGACTCGGGAAGGGACCGCCGCCTGTTCTCCCACGGGAACGATTCCAGACACCGGTGGGTCCCTTCAGGTCGCGTATACAGCCGCTGTCCTCAACAGCGACGAAGGTACACACTGTTCCCGCCCGGATTGTCCGAGGGGCCTGCTATTGACCGTCCGGCGATCAGGGTGTAGCGGGCCATCCCGTCACCAGGAGGTCCACCGTGTCGGGAAAGGCGCGCTCGCGCGTGGCGAAGTCGCGCCCTGCGCCCGCGCGGACTGTGGCCACCGTCATACCCGCGCCCCGCGGGAGTGCCAGCGGATCGGCTCGCCGCGGGACACTCTTTCTGCCGAGCGGGGACGGACGTCGCGGCCCGTCGCCACCGGGATCGCAGCGCCGGTGACGAAGCCCTTCGACGGGAGACACCCGTCACGGTGGGACGGCCCCCGCCCGCCGGTGCCGCCCAGACATCACGCGGCGCGCTTTCGCCCGGAGGTGGCGGCCATGCTGCTCAGACCGAGACGGCATGTCGAAGCCGCAGGTCGTCGGGGTACGGGCGCAGGTACGTCTGGTTCCTGGCCCACGCGACCTCCTCCGCCGCGCAGTGGTGGCGCAGGAGGGCCACCGGGACGCTCAGCGGCACCTGCTCCCTGCGGTAGTCCTGGATCGCCTCCAGCAGATCGTGCCTGCGGGCGTCGTCCAACAGGGAACTCAGCATCCCGAAGGCGTGCTGGAGCGCGTTGACGTGCCTGCCCCGGCTCGGCAGGACCGCCATCGCCCGGTGGAACGCCTCCGTGTACGAGGCGACGGTCTGCTCGCGGTCGACGGTGCCCGCGCGGGCCACGATCCGCCCGGTCTCGCGGTACCCGTCCGGGGAGTGCGACATCAGCTGCAGCTTGTGCCGGGTGTGTAGTTCCACCAGGTCGCGGGTCCGCCACGGGGACTCCCAGAGCGCCCGCAGCCTGGCATGGGCGAACACCCGTTGTGCGAACTGCTCGCGCAGCACCGGATCGCACAGGCGCCCCTGCTCCTCCACGGGAAGGGAGGGCAGCAGCGCGGTGAGTCTGCGGGCGAACGCCCCCCGCCCCTTGCCGTCCACGCGGTTGCCGGCCTCGTCGAACACCGGAAGGGCGAACAGGCCGCAGCTGGGCGACTTGTTCTTGAGGACGTACCCGTCCAGGCGGCGCAGCTGGGCGAAGTGCTGGTCGGCGGTCCCGGCCAGTTCGTCCGAGACGTCGGTGCCGTCCTTGCTGGAGACCACCCGGTCCTCCCCGTCGCGACGCTGGAGGCGCAGCGTCGGGCGCGGGACGCCCAGGCCGATCTCGGCCTCGGGGCAGACCGGAAGCCAGTTGACGTGCCGGTCGAGCTCGTCGGTGAGGAAGCGGGAGCGCGAGTGCCCGCCGTTGTAGCGGACCGGCGCGCCCAGCAGGCAGCTGGACACACCGACCAGCGGGCGAAGCGGGGGCTTCACAGTGGTCTGTGCAGGTGGCAGGCGTGTCTTCATGGGTCATCCTTACCCGGTCGAGGGGGGCCGCATCGGATTTCCACAGGAGCATTCGTGGAACTAGGGTGTTGTGATGAACACGAAGAGTAGTGATTCGCGTGATCCGGGCACTGGGCGTCGCTCGGCTGCCCCCACACTCGTCCTGTTCACCCAGGACCTCCGCGTCCACGACCACCCCGCGCTCACCGCCGCGCTCGCCCGCACCGGGACCGTCGTCCCGGTGTTCGTGCTCGATCCCGCGGTGGCGGAGCGCTCCTCCCGCAACCGCGTCGCGCACATCAACGGAGCCCTCGCCTCCCTCCGCGCCGGGCTCCGCGAACGGGGAGGCGACCTGGTGGTCCGCCGGGGGGACACCGTCGAGGAGGTCACCGCCCTGGCCGCGAGCACCGGTGCCGACACCGTCCACGTGACCGCCGGGGTCAGCGCCCTGGCGGCCCGCCGCGTCCGGCGGCTGCGCGCGGCAGGGCTGTCCGTGCAGGCCTTTCCCGGCCTCACGGTGGTCCCTCCCGGGGAGGTCACCCCGGTGAGCGGGGACCACTACAAGGTCTTCACCCCCTACTGGAGGGCCTGGGAGGCGCACACGTGGCGGGAGCCGCTCCCCGCCCCGGGCCGGGTGGACCTCCCCGACGGAGTGCCGCCGGGAGACCTTCCCGGCGACGACGGCCGCGGCAGGGGACTGCTGGCCGAACACCTGCCCGAGGGCGGTGAGCACGCCGCCCGCGAACGGCTGCGCACGTGGGTGGAGCACGGACTGGCCGACTACCCCGACCGCCACGACGACCTGCCCGGGGCCGCCACCTCTCACCTGTCCGCCGATCTGCGCCTCGGCTGCCTGTCCCCCCTGGAGACCGTCCTGGCCGCGGACGGGCACTCGGGTTCGGATGAGTTCGTCCGCCAGCTGGCGTGGCGCGACTTCCACCACCAGGTCACCGCGGTCTTCCCGGGCATGAACGTCCGCGACTACCGGCCCCGGGACAAGGAGTGGCGGCACGACCCCGACGCCCTCACCGCCTGGAAGGAGGGCCGCACCGGGGTGCCGATCGTCGACGCCGGTATGCGCCAGCTCCTCCACGAGGGGTTCATGCACAACCGGGCCCGTATGATCACGGCCGCCTTCCTCACCCGCACACTGCGCGTGCACTGGAGGGAGGGGGCCGACCACTTCTTCGAGCACCTCCTCGACGGAGACGTGGCGAACAACTACGGCAACTGGCAGTGGGTGGCGGGGACGGGCAACGACACCCGTCCGAACCGGTCGTTCAACCCGCTGCGCCAGGCCCGGAGGTTCGACCCCGACGGCGTGTACGTCCGCCGCTACCTGCCCGAGCTCGCCGGCCTCCCCGGCACCCGTGCCCTCACCCCCTGGCGGGAGGAGAAGGCCCCGGAGGGGTATCCGCCACCCATCGCCGACCCGGGGCACTGACCCGGGGCGGTCCGGTGCCGAGCCCGGTGCCGTTCCGCAGCCGGTCGGCCCGCGGCCCGCAGGGCCCGTGAGTCCCACACACCCCGGTCGTCCCAGCGGTCCTCGGCAGGCCCGTGCGTTCCGACGGTCCGGCCGATCCCTCCGGCCACCGCTCCGTTCTCGCCGTCCAGTGCCCGGCCCTTCCCTCCCACACCCCTCGCGGCCGGGGCTCCGACCAGGCCCTCCGTGAGCGCGATCCGTCTCACTCCGGTCGGGACGGAAGGCCGTCCCGGAGCGGCGCCGCCCCGGCCGGAGCCGCCCGCCGGCCCCCGATCCGCAGCCCCGGATCCCTTGTCCCACAGGACACGAGCATTTAACGTGGGGGTACGACAGTGCGTAGTACGACCCCCAGTAGACTCGTGTCCATGAATCGGCTCGGCGAACTCGAACGCGCGGTGATGGATGTACTGTGGGCACGGAATGAACCGATGACGGTTCGTGAGGTCGGCAAAGCGCTCGCTGAGCGCGACCTGGCCCACACGACCGTCATGACCGTGCTCGACAGGCTCGCCAAGAAGAAGGTCGTCACCCGGGCACGTGAGGGTCGTGCGTGGCGGTACCGTCCGGCAGCCAGCCGTGAGGCATACGTGTCCGAGCTGATGTTCGACGCTCTCGGACAGACCGGTGATCGTGACGCGGCCCTGGCCGCCTTCGTCCAGTCCATGGACGGCACGGAGGCTGCCGCGCTTCGGCGCGCACTCGCGGAAATCGAGCAGCCAAGGAACTAGTCCGTATGGTCAGTGCCGCCCTACTCTTCCTCGTCGCGGTCAGCTGCGTCATCGCCATGGAGGCGCTCCACCGGGCCAAGTGGCCCTCGCGTGGTCCCTACACGGCGGTGATCGCCTGGCAGACCCTCGGCCTGGCCTGGGGTGTGTCCACCATCGGCGCGCTCCTGGCGTTCGGACTGTCGTCCTACGAGCTCGGCGCGGCCGGGGGCTCCCTGGCCCTCGCCACCGACGCCGTCACCGGCCGGCTGCTCCTCACAGAACTCTCCCAGGGTGTCGAGGGCGTCAGCCACATCGTGGCCGTCGTCCTCGCGATCGTCCTGACCCTCGTGCTGTTCTACGGCCTGGTCTCCTCCTTCGTACAGGTCGTCCGCGTCCGCCGCCGCCACCACGACCTCCTCGAACTCGTCGCCAGCGAGCACCCCGACGTGCCGGGGGCACGCGTGGTCGACCACCCGGCCGCCGCCGCCTACTGCCTTCCGGGCGTGCTCCGCTCCCAGGTGGTCATCAGCGCCGGTGCCCTCGCCGTCCTCGACAACCGCGAGCTCGCCGCCGTCCTGGCCCACGAGCACGCCCACCTCCGCCAGCGCCACGACCTCGTGCTCCTGCCGTTCTCGTCGCTCAAGCGCGCGTTCCCCCGGTTCCGGCTGGTCCGCACCTACTACGAGAGCGTCGCCCTGCTCATCGAGATGTGCGCCGACGACCAGGCCAGCCGCCGCAGCTCCTCGCGTGGGCTCGCCATGGCGCTCCTGCGTTTCGGCGCCGCCGGCCCCGCGCCGGTCCCGGCCGGGGCCATGGCTGCGGTCAGCGAGGCCGAGCCCGGTGTCATGCAGCGGGTCAACCGGCTCCTGCGCCCCGACGACGAACTTTCGTACCACGCGGGCGCGGTCATCATGGGAGGCTCGGCGTTCCTGCTGGCCGCGGTCACCTGCCTCTGGCACATTCCGGTGTGACCACCGGCCGCGCAGGTCAGGGGTCCGCGGTCGGGCCCACCTGGTGGACGCACGGTCGTGCGTCCGCGGACACCCCCACCCCGGTGGCCCTTTCGCGCGGGGCACGACACATGTGATCCGGGCCTCCGCGGGCACGATTACCGGCCCCGGTCCGTTTACGGTGGAGAGCGGGCGGATCCCCGCTCGGAACGTATGGGGAGTGTGCGTCTTGTTCGGACTGATCTGGCAGGCCATCTACCTGGTCACCTTCGTGGCCAGTCTGTACGCGTTGATCGAGGCGATCCGCACGCCTGCCGCGGCGTTCGAGCTGATGGACAAGCAGACCAAGAAACTGTGGGTCATCCTCACCGGCGTCGCCACGGGACTCTCCCTGCTGGCCACGCTCTCCGGCAGCGGGATGTTCGTCATCCTCGGCCTGGTGGCCACCCTCGTCTTCCTCCTCGACGTGCGCCCGGCGGTCAAGGGCGTGGGCGGAAACCGCAACAACGGCCCCTACGGGCCCTGGTAGGCCCTCGCGTCGCGGTCTCCGACAGGCCCCCCACCCGGGGGTCACCGGCCCCCCTCGGCGACCGTGCCCGCCTGGGGAGCCTGAGCACCCCCCATGGCGCCCATCACCAACCGGAGCGCCCCTGAGTAGGCCGGGTCGCTCGTGTAGTACGAGTGGCCCAGGATCTCCGGCCTCCTGGCCTCCCCCGGCGGGGCGTCGTAGCCCCGGGGGTCCGGGAGCGGCTCCGCCTGGCCCACGGTGCGCAGGGGGCCCGGCCCACCGCAGCCGTCCCGCAGCCGCACCGGCCCCGCGATCGCGTCGGTGACCCGCCACAGGTTGTGCCACGCCGACACCCGGTCCCGGAGGTCGGCGAACGGCTCCGGCCCGAAATAGGCCGGGAAGTACCTGGCGTACAGGCGGTCCAGCGGGGAGCCGTGCGTGATGAGCGCGATCCTGCCCAGGCAGTCGCCGGGCAGCTGCCACACCGTCGCCGCAGCCAGCACCGAGCCCTGGGAGTGCCCCGACAGCACCACGTCGGTGCCCTCCCGAGTCATCATGGCCACCCGCGCCGACAGCTGCGGTACCGCCCGTTCCGCGTAGGAGGGCGGCGCCAGCGGGTGCGCGGCCCGCGGCCAGAAGGTGCCCACGTCCCACAGGGCGCCGACCGCCTGCCGGGTCGGCCGGTCGCGGTACGCGCTGCGCCCGATCCACGCCAGCGTCACCAGGGACGCCCCGCCCAGCAGCGAACCGACGCCGATCAGCACCGACACCGTGCTCTGGGCGATCCCCCGCACCTCGCCCGCCACCGCGGTCGCGGCGGGGGCCGGGCCGGCCGCCAGATGGCCCGTCAGGGCCGAGTAGAGCGCCAGCGCCCCCAGGGCCACCGCCGGGAACAGGAAGGCCGCCAGCACGGAGGGCAGCACCTCGGTCATCCGCCCCGCCGCCCGCGCCCGGGCGATCTCCCAGGTGCGGCGGTCGCGCACGCTGCGGACGTAGTCCTCGGTGACCTTCGGCAGGTGCGCCCGGGTGCTCCGGCGCAGCTCCAGGGTGAGCACGGCCACCACGCCCACCGCGATGGCGGCCTCCAGGGCGAACGCCAGCTGGAGCCACGAGTAGGCGGGGGGCGCGGACAGCGGCAGGCAGTCCGCGCCGGGGGTGGACAGGGAGCCGCAGCCGCTCAGCCACAGCGAGCCCTGGTAGACGAGGGCCGCCGAGAAACCGCCACCCAGAAGGGTGCCCAGGGCGGCGGTGGCCGGGCCCGCCAGGCCCCGCATCGCCGCCCCGTCGTGCGCCCGGTCGGCCGAGAACAGGATCAGCGCCGCCACCAGCATCAGCAGCACCAGGGCCACCTGCACGGCGAACAGCGTGTTGAGAATCGCCCCGTTGCCGGGTAGCCGGCCGGAAGCCGCCCAGCCCGGCCGCGGCCAGGCCGTGTATACGGCCACCGCGATGCCCAGGACCAGGGTGGCGTCGCGCAGGCGGCGGCAGACCCGGTCGGCCCGGGCGTTCCAGCGCGGGTCCACGCCCGGGACCAGCACGCTCAGGCTGCTCGCCGTGACCACCACCGCCAACAGGGCCGCCAGCACCGCACCGGCCGTCCAGGGGCCGGCGCCGCCCGTCGTCGAGCCCAGGTCGTGCCGGAACGCCGGGACGAGCAGGAGCGCGGTGACGGTGCCCAGGGCCACGGAGATATGGGCCGAGCGCAGCCGCGCCATCGTCTCGCTGTTGCGCCAGAAGCCGGCGTGGCTCAACGGAGCCGCCGCACTCGGCCTGGGTGGCACCGACGCGGCGACGACCTCGTAGTCGGCGGCCGTGCGCCGCGACAGCCTCCACAGCACCACCACCACGGCCACCGGCAGCACGGCGCCGACCAGCAGGGCCGTCCCCGGAGCGGACAGCACCGAGGCGGGCGAGGCCAGGAACGCCAGCCACGGGCGCGCCCGGACGCACTCCTCCCCCTGCCCGGCCGCGCACTGCCAGGCCACCAGGTCCATGCCGAGCCCCCCGGCGGCAAGGGTGATGAGCATGGTCAGCGACAGCGCCAGCAGGCGCACGCTCGCCCCGTACGCGTTGTTGGCCAGCCGCCGCACCCCCGTGGGGGCGCGGTCCATCCGGCCGGGCCGCATCCAGTACGCGACGTTGGTCAGCATGAACGGCAGCAACAGCAGCCAGAACGCCCGCGAGGAGCTGCCGGAGGTGAGGTTGCCCCAGGCGAAGATCTCCCGGCGCACGCCGGGAACGGTCTCGGTGTCGGCCTTGCGGCGCCACCGGAAGAACCCCGCCAGCCGGTCGCCCCCCACCCGCATGGCGGGCTCCACGTCCAGCAGCTCCTCGGCCTGGCCGCCGCTGACGCCGTGCACGCGCAGCTCCACGCAGGCGCGCACGGGCGGGCCCGACCCGGCCGGCGCCGACGAGGGATCGGACGAGGGCGGGACGGAGGCGGAGGTACGGGGGCCGGGCACGGCCGGTTCGGGCCCGGGAGCGCCGTGCGATGCGGTGGGGTCCGACATGTGAAGTATCCTGCCACGCTGCGTGTCCGAGCGACAGCGCTCGATGAGACCTGTGGACGGCTCCGGTGCTCAGTACACGAGCGTCTCGTCGTCCAGCTCCCAGGTGTTGCAGGCGGCCGGTGTCTGCTCCTCCCAGCCCCGGCTGGTCCAGTGCACGCTGTTGTCCGCGGACCCGTGCGTGCGCTCCTCCTCGTCGCCGTCCTCGCGGTCGGCGGTCGCCCTCGCGTCGGTCAGGACCGCGTCGAGGTCGTCGCGCTCCAGCGGGAAGCTCACCCGGACGGAACCGAGGAACGCACCGGACAGGCAGTTCGCCTGGAGCTCGCTGCGGCGCGTCCACGCGTTCCGCTCCGGGTGGCGCTCCTCCAGCTGGCGCTGCTCGTGGTAGTACTCCAGCAGACCCGACTCACCCTGGACGTGGTGACCGTACTCGTGCGCCAACAGGGAGGCGTACACCACCGCCCGCGAGGCGCCGTTCCACTTCTCGACCACGTCGGCCGTCCCGATGTAGATGCTCGTGCTCGCACGGCAGTAGAACGCGCCCGCCTGTGACGGGTAGGGGCGGCACGGGCTCACCCCGGGCTCGTCCCAGAACACCCTCTTCGGAGGCGTGAACGGGATGCCGGCACGGGCGAACTGGGTGGCCCAGGCGTCGTCCAGGCAGTCCGCCACCGCGTCCAGGAACTCCCTCATCGACTCCCCCTCGTCGACGTCCAGCTCGGGGGCCGGGCACGGGCGCGGACTCAGACGGCCGGTCTCGTACAGCGGGTTCGCGACCAGTGCCTCGTGCCCCGACGGGCGACCCTCCTGCCCGAAGGGGTCGGCGGGGTCGAGGTCCGCGTCATCCCCCGAGGGGCTCTGCCCCGGCTTGTCGTCGAACTCGGTGTCGGGCACCGCACCGGCCCCGCCCTCGTCGGACACGGGGGCGGGGCCGGTGCCCTCCTCGTCAACGGTCGTCCAGGACAGCAGCGCCAACGCCAGGAGCACCACCACGAGGGCGGTCACCAGACCGAGCGCACGCCGGTCGGCGCGCCGCGCCTGCCCCGGCGGCGCCGAACGGGGAGACTCACCGAACCCTGTGTACACCCCTGTCCGCCCACCCTGTCGTCATCGTCGACCGGGCCTGACGGCCGGGCCCCTGCCAACTCCCCCGCGGGCGCCTCACTCGACCAGGTCCTCGGGGGCGTTCCACGTGTTGCACGACCCCGGATCCACCCGGTCCATGCCGTGCGCGGTCCACAGGCGGCCGTTGCGAGCGGAACCGTGCGTGTGCTCGCTGCCGCGGTCGGCGCGGAGGCCGACGTCGTCGAGGATATTCTCCCGTTCGGTCCCGCCGTAGCCGAGCCCTGACCCCGAGGCTCCCAGGAACACCCCGCCCAGGCAGTTCGCCTGGAGTTCGTTGCGCCTGGTCAACGCGTCGGCGGTCTCCTGGTCCACCCCCGCCCGCGCCTCGTGGAACTCGGCGAGGATGCGCGACTGCCCCTGCACGTGGTGTCCGTACTCGTGGCTGAGCAGGAACGTGTACGCCTCGGGTCTGTCGCTCCCCGCCGACGCCGCCACGATGTCCTCGACCCCCAGGTAGAGGCCCTGGTTGGCCTGGCAGTAGAACGCCGCGGTGCCCTGGGTGGGGAACGCCCCGCACGGGCTGTTGCCCGCCGAGTACCAGTAGACGCGGTTCGGTGAGGTGAACTCCATCCCCGCCGACGCGAAGTAGGCGCTCCACGCCCCGTCCAGGCAGTCGGCGATCTCGTGGACGAAGGCCTCCACCGACTCCGGGTCCTCCGGGTCCAGGTCGGGAGCCTCACAGGTCACCTCGCCGAGTTCCCCGATCCGGTACAGCGGGTTGTCACCGAGCATGTCGACCCCGGCGGCCGAGGTCTGCGGAAGTTCGTCCCCGCCCCCGTCTTCGGCAGCGGCCGAGTCCGCCGACGGAAGCGGATGGGACCACGCCGCGTCCGAGGACGGCAGCATCGCGGAGAAGGCCAGGAAACCGGTGAAGCCGACCGCGGCCAGGCCCGTGCCGAGTGTGAGGGACACACCCAGGCCCATGCGCTGGAAGAATCCGGGGCGCTCGGACCAGAACTCCGGTCCCCGAACCGGCCCGCGCCTCACCACGGCGGTGCCCCGCGGTCCGGGAGCGCGGTGTCGCCCGCGGTGCCCTGTGACAACGGCGCGCGGGGGGACCGGATAGGCTCTCGCGTCATGTGGTGGGTCGGCTCCTGGCGCCCGGCCGTCGTGGCGACGACGGCCCTCTTCGTGTTCTCCGTGCTGGTCACAGCGCCTGGCGTCGTGTGGCCGGAAGGGGAGGCCCACGCCGCGACGGCAGCCGCACCGGCCACCACAGTACCGGGGGGCGCGTCGGCGGCGACCGGCGCGGTCGGCGTGCGGAGCGCGACCGATCCGCTGATCACCAACGACATCAGACTGGAACTCGACCGCGCGGGCGTCCTCCACGGAGAGGAGACCGTCACCTTCAGCGGCGGGGCCCCGGCTGTGTTCACACGTGCCCTGACCGAGACGATGCTGTACGACACCGACCACGACAGGAAGTTCGAGGTCACGGGTGTCGAGGCGACCGACCTGGACGGCGACGCCCTGGCCGTGGAGGTCGAGAAGACGGGTGGGACGCTGTACGCGCACATCCCCACGGCGGCCACCGGCGGCGTGGTGCTCACCTACCGGGTGGGCGGGACCGTGAGCGAGGTCACCCAGGGCGTCCAGATGGAGTGGCGGGCGGTCGGCGCCTACAGCCACACCGTGGAGTCCACCGACGTGACCGTGACCGCCCCGCTGCCGCCCGAGGCGCTCTCCTGCCTGGCGGGAGAACCGCGCAGCGCCATGTACTGCACGGCGTCCGACATGGGGCCCGAGCGCGGGGTCGCCCACTTCCTCCAGGCGGACATGGAGCCCGACGACCGGCTGGACATCGTCGTCAACTACCCCTCCGGTGCCGCCGAGGGCGAGCCGATCCTCACCCGCAGGTGGTCGCTGGGGTCCGCGTTCGCGGTGACCCCGGCCACGGCCAGCGTGTTCGGGCTCCTGCTCGTCGTCCTGGTCGGGGGGCTGGCGGTACTGATCCGGGTCCGCGGCCGGGACGAGCGCGCGCTGCGGCGGGAGGCCGCCGAGGGCGACCACGCCCCGGTCGAGGAGGGGGAGGCGGGGCAGCTGAGGTTCGCGCCGCCCGACGACGTGCACCCCGGCCAGATCGGCACCCTCATCGACGAACGCGTCGACATCGCCGACCTCACCGGAGCGGTGCTGGACCTCGCGGTGCGCGGCTACATCCGCCTCGAAGAGATGCCGCACGAGCACTTCACGTCCGTCGACTGGCGCCTGGTGCGCCTCGACGGGCCCCCGGGGGAGACCCTGCTGGCCTCGGAGTGGCTGCTGCTGGACGCCCTCTTCGGCGAGCGGCGCACGGTGCGCCTGTCGCAGCTGGGCTCGCCGCGTGCCTCCGCGAACTTCCCGGAGAAGATCGACCGGGTGCGCGAGGAGCTGTACCGGGACATGGTCCGGCTCAAGTGGTTCGCCCGGTCGCCGAGCCAGGTGCGTACCCGGTGGAGCACCATCGGGATGGTGCTGACGGCGGCCGGCGTCGTCCTGACCGGGATCCTCGCGGTCTTCACGGGGGCCGCCTTCTCCGGCCTGGCCGTCGTCATCGCGGGCGCCGCCGTCACGGTGGGCGCCCAGTACATGCCCGCCAAGACCAAGCTGGGCAGCAAGGTGTACGCGCACACCATGGGTTTCCGCGACTACCTGCTGAGCCCCCGCGCGGAGCAGGCACTTCCCGGCCGCAGGGTGGAGCTCTACTCGCGCTACCTCCCGTACGCGGTGATCTTCGACGACGTCGACCGGTGGGCGAACATCCTGGCCTCGGCCGCGCTCGCCGACCTCACACCGGAGGAACTGACCGGGGACGGCCTCGCCTGGTACACCGGACCGCGCGAGTGGAGGATCGGGGACTTCGCCGACTCCATCAGCACGTTCGTGGTGTCGCTCACCGGCATCATCACCAACACCCGGCGCCTGCGGGCGCTCAACCAGTTCCAGCGGTCGAAGTAGCGGGGCCGTGTACGGTCGCGTGCCGACCGGTGGGCTCAGGGGAAGACAACGAGGGGGAAACCATGCGCGCGGTCGTGCAGCGTGTCTCACACGCGTCGGTGACGGTCGGCGGCGAGGTCGTCGGAGAGGTGGCCGAGCCCGGACTGATGGCGCTGGTGGGGGTGACGCACACCGACACGGCCTCCGAGGCGGCCAGGATCGCCAAGAAGCTCTGGACGCTGCGGATCCTGGAGGACGAGCAGTCCTGCTCCGACGTCGGCGCACCCATCCTCGTCGTCAGCCAGTTCACGCTCTACGGGGACGCGCGCAAGGGACGCCGCCCCACCTGGCAGGCCGCAGCCCCCGGACCCGTGGCGGAACCCCTGGTGGACGAGGTCGTCAAGGAGCTCCGCGAGCTGGGCGCCCGCGTGGCCACGGGCGTGTTCGGTGCCACGATGTCGGTCGCCCTCACCAACGAGGGGCCGTTCACCGTCATCCTCGAAGCCTGAGCGCCACGGCGTGGACGGTGCCGGACCACTCTGGTGCGCTGCCCCGCGGCTCCGGCCCGCGGGTACGCCGAAGGGCCCCGGGCTCATGCGGGACTCTGGAACCGCGCGGCCCGGGCCGTGGCAGGTCCACGGCCCGGGGCACGGGAACGCGGGGGGAGAGGCGTCGATGAACGGGGGAGCCCCCGTGGGTTGCCCGTGCCCTCAGACGTCGACCGTGACCGGCTCGAACTTGTAGCCCAGGCCCCGGACGGTCACGATGTACCGCGGGCTTCCCGGGTCCTCCTCGATCTTGGCGCGCAGCCGCTTGACGTGCACGTCGAGGGTCTTGGTGTCACCGACGTAGTCGGCGCCCCACACCCGGTCGATGAGCTGCATCCGGGTCAGCACCCGTCCGGCGTTGCGCAGCAGCACCTCCAGCAGCTCGAACTCCTTCAGCGGCAGCTGCACGTTGTCGCCGCGCACCGTCACCACGTGCCGCTCCACGTCCATGCGGACGGGGCCGGCCTCCAGGGCGGCGGGGAGGACGACCTCGTCCTCACCCCGGCGGCGCAGGACCGCGCGGATACGGGCCACGAGCTCGCGGGAGGAGAAGGGCTTGGTCACGTAGTCGTCGGCGCCGAGCTCCAGACCGACGACCTTGTCGATCTCGGAGTCCTTGGCGGTCAGCATGATCACGGGGACGTTGGACTTCTGCCGCAGGGTCCGGCACACCTCGGTGCCCGAGAGGCCCGGGAGCATCAGGTCCAGGAGCACCAGGTCGGCCCCGGTCCGGTCGAAGGTCTCCAACGCCACCGTCCCGGTGGGCGCCACGGCGACCTCGAAGCCCTCCTTGCGAAGCATGTACGACAGGGCGTCGCTGTACGATTCCTCGTCCTCGACAACAAGTACACGAGTCACTGTGCCGCCTCCTGCTGGTCGGTGTTCCGGGTGGCGTCGGGCCCCCGGTCGTCGGGTCTGGGCAGACGCAGTGTGAACGTCGACCCCGACCCCTCCTTGCTCCACACGGTCACTTCTCCACGGTGGTGGGTCATGATGTGCTTGACAATCGCCAGGCCGAGACCGGTACCACCGGTGGCCCGGCTCCGAGCGGCGTCCACACGGTAGAACCGCTCGAAGATCCTTTCCCTGTCCTGCTGGGGGATGCCGATCCCCTGGTCCGCGACACTGATGTCCACGCTGGACCTGGACACCCCGACCGACACGGCGACCCGGGTGTTCTTGGGGCTGTAGGCGACGGCGTTCGCGATCAGGTTGCGCAGGGCGGTCCCCAGCAGCCCCTCGTCGCCCAGGATCGTGACGCCCTCCGCCCCGCTGCCGACCAGCTCGATCCCCTTGGCGTCGGCGGGCATCCGCACCGCGTCCAGGGCCTCCTCCACCACACCGCCGAGCTCGACCCGCGTGGGTTCGGCCATCGGCTCGGCGCCCTGGATCCGGGAGAGCGTGATGAGGTCCTGGATGACCGCCGTCAGCCGGGCGGCCTCCGTCTGCATGCGGTCGGTGAAGCGGCGCACCGCCTCCGGGTCGTCACTGGCGTCCTGTACGGTTTCGGCCAACAAGGACAAAGCACCGACCGGGGTTTTGAGCTCGTGGGAGATGTTCGCCACGAAGTCCCGGCGCACCGCCTCCACACGCCGGTGCTCGGTCTGGTCCTCGGCCAGGACCAGCACCAGCCCGGTTCCCCCCAGAGGGGCGACGCGGACCGCGAAGGACGTGGCGTCGGGACCGAACTTGCGTACGGCCACCTCGATGTCGGTTTCCCGGATGACCCCGTCGCGCCGTACCTTCCGGGCCAGGACGAGGAGTTCGCCTATCACCAGCTCGTCGCCGCGGACGATGCCGAAGGCGCGGGCCGCCGAGGAGGCGCGCAGCACCCTGTCGGCGGAGTCCAGGACCACCGCCGAGGAGGGGAGCGCGGAGAGGACCTCGGCGATCCCCGGTGGCAGGGTGGTGCCGTCGTGTCGCTCGGGCACCGGGGCCTGGCGGCGTTCGTTGGTACCCGTACGGAAGAAATGACCGGCGAGGACGCCGATGACGACGCCCGTCACAAGTCCGAAGATGCCGGTCACAGCGGCGAGAAGTTCCCCTTGCACGATTCGATCGTAAACGGGCGGACTGGAGCTTTACCCGGTCAGGGCATGTGACACAACCGAGGTTCTTCCATCGTTCACCAAATCTTGGCCGACTCTTCAAACAACCACTGGGAGCATTGACGCCATGCGCGATACGTACCACGAGGATCTTGACAGCTTGACCGAACGCCTGGTCGAGATGACCAGACTGGCCAGGCATGCAGTCGCACGCGCGACCACCGCGTTGCTGGACAGCGACCTGGACGCCGCCCAGGAGGTCATCTCCGGGGACGAGGCGATCAACCGCCTCGACCAGGACATCGAGGACACGGCCTTCAGCCTGATGGCCCGGCAGCAGCCGGTCGCCTCGGACCTGCGGACCATCATCACCGCGCTCTACATGCGCGGGGACCTGGAGCGGATGGGCGACCACGCCGTCCACCTGGCCAAGGTCGCACGGCGCAGGCACCCGGACTCGGCGATCCCCAAGCCGGTCCGCTCCATCGTGCTGGAGATGGGGCACCAGGCGGAGCTGCTGGTCACGAAGGCCGGAGAAGTCATCGTCGACAGGGACCCCGACACCGCTCTGGAGCTGGACAAGGACGACGACAGGATGGACCGGCTGCGCCGCAAGCTGTTGCAGCGCATCCTCGCCCCGGGGTGGGAGTACGGGGTGGAGGCGACCATGGACGTCACCCTCGTCGGACGGTTCTACGAACGTTTCGGTGACCACGCGGTGCACGTGGCCGACAACCTCGTCTACATGGTGACGGGGGAGAAGCGTGAGGACTACGAACCGGAGGCGTGAGGCTTTCCGGGCGCCCGGGCCCCACCGGGCGGGTGCGGCCCGCCGAGGTGTTCCGCGACCGCCGGAGGGGCTCCGGGCCACTCCCGGGACAAGGGTTGTTCCGGTCAGCACAAAATCGTGACATCCGTCGCTCCGGCTCCTCTCAAGAGGTCCGGAGCGGGGTCGTCCCGGATCTCTCCGCACCCTTCCCCGAGAGCGCGCAGTTGCGCTGGCCAGGGGGCTCCGAAGCCTTTCGGACCCGGGCTGACCAGGCTCGCGACAGGCCTCGGGTACACTTTGTCAAGGCCCGAAAAGGGGGCCCTGACCTGCGTGTACGCAAACCTAATAGGTACGTTAAGTCACAGATTCGTGGTATCCTTGTGGTAGCGGAAGGGGTACCTGTCACATGGCTTTCAAGGTCGGCGACACTGTTGTCTACCCCCATCATGGGGCTGCTCGTATTGAAGCGATCGAGACTCGCACCATTAAGGGCGAGGACAGAATCTATCTCGTTCTGAGGGTTGACAAGGGCGATCTGACGGTCCGTGTGCCGGCCGCGAACGCCGAGGACGTCGGCGTTCGTGACGTGGTGGGGCAGGAAGGCCTGGACAAGGTCTTCGAGGTGCTGCGCGCACCGCACACCGAAGAGCCCACCAACTGGTCCAGGCGCTACAAGGCGAACCTGGAGAAGTTGGCGTCGGGCGACGTCAACAAGGTCGCTGAGGTGGTTCGCGACCTGTGGCGCCGGGACAAGGAGCGCGGTCTGTCCGCCGGCGAGAAGCGGATGCTCGCCAAGGCGCGCCAGATTCTCGTCAGCGAACTCGCCCTCGCGGAAAAGACCAACGAGGACAAGGCGGAGGCCCTCCTCGACGAGGTTCTCACGACCTGAACTCCAGTCACGGAATCGCGTCATTCATGACGAATATGCCTCGGGTGGGCGTCGGAACGGACGTCCACCCGTTTTCTCCTGGGCGGACACTTTTCCTCGCCGGTCTGGAATGGCCGGGCGAAGACGGTGTCAGCGGCCATTCGGATGGTGATGTCGCCGCCCACGCGGCGTGCGACGCGTTGTTGTCCGCGTGCGGACTGGGGGACCTCGGGTCCAACTTCGGCACGGCGGAACCGCGGTGGAAGGGTGCCTCCGGCGCCGCACTGCTCACCGAGACCGCGGCCCGCGTCCGCGCGGCCGGTTTCGAGATCGGCAACATCGCCGTCCAGATCATCAGCAACCGTCCCAAGTTCTCACCCCGGCGCGCCGAGGCCGAGAAGACGCTCTCAGAGGTCGTGGGAGCGCCTGTGAGCGTCTCCGCGACCACGACCGACGGCCTGGGCCTCACCGGCCGCGGAGAGGGCATCGCGGCCATCGCGACGGCCCTGTGCGCGGTGGTGGACTGAGTCCTCGCCGACGGCGCGGCGCCGGTCCGGCGCCGGGCGGACCCCGGCCGGAGCCGGGCGGGGTCCTGCGAGCGGACGGACGACGAACACAGGTCCCGTACCCGGGGGTGCGGGACCTTCGTCGTGTCCGGGAACGGCCGTGTCCGGGCCCGTCGTGCGCGGCAACGGCCGTGTCCGTCGCCCGCTCCCACGCGGGGCGGGCCGGTGAGTGTCCCCGGGCCGTCCCCGGGCCGTCCCCGGGTCGCGCACGCTCCGGTCCGGCAGTCCGATGAAGTGGCCGTAACCGCGGGCCGGGGCGTTGTCCACAGGGCTGACGCGGGTGGTTCGGGGTGAGTGTGCGCGGGGGATGTTCTGGCATGGGGGCCCACCCCTCGCCGCCAGGCCGCTCACACGCCCCCGACAACAGCATGGCCCGTCCGGGCGTCGTCCACCACCCCCTCCTCGGGGCTGTGGACGACCGGACGGGCCGTGGGTCTCACTCGTCGGGGCGGAGCGGTTCGCTGCGCACGCGCCGTGACGGCGGTCCCGCCGTGAAGTCGGGCGCCGGCCGACCGGCCGGGAACTCGGGCTTCGGTGCGCTCTTCCTCAACGCGGGCATCGGCGGGCGGGGCGGCTTGAGCACCATGGGGCGCTTCTCCACCGGCGCCCGCTGACTCCGCCCCGTCGGCTGCCCGGGCTCGCCGCCGGGCCGGGACGTGCCGGGACCGGCGTCGGTCCGGGTGTCGGTCGCGGCCGGAAGCTCCTCCACCTCGGGCAGGAGGTCGTCCTCCGGGACCTCGGGCCCTGCCTCCGGGGCCGCCTCCGGCTCCGTCGGCCGGCCCTGGGACGTTTCCGCTTCCGTTTCCGCGGTCTCCCACGCGGGGGACGGGCGCGCCGCGACCGGCGGCACCTCGCGGATCCGGAACGCCGCACGCACGGTCGGGCCCGTGTCGTGGTCCAGCACCGGCGCCGGTTCCGGCTCCGCGGGTTCCTCGTCCGCGAAGGCCGGTCCGTCGTCCTCCGGAGGCGTCCACACCGGCGGCACGTAGTCCGACAGGACCCCGTCCCCCGCGTCGGCGCTCACCGGGGGCTCCCAGAGGGCGGTGCCCGGCTCCCGGTCGTCCTCGGAGCCGTCCACCGGCCCGGCGGCCAGTTCGCCGGAGGGGTCCTCGCCGGGGGCGGCCCAGGTCCCGGTCTCCCCTCCGGGATGGGTGGACACGGCCACCCGCGCGGGTCCGTGCGCGGGGCCGTCGTCCTCCGCGTGGCTCCCGTCCTCGGCGAACCCGTCGTCCGCCCCGCCGTACTCCGCATCCCGGTACCCCGGGTGCCCGGGGGCGGACCAGGACACCGCTCCGGTGGCCGAACCGGCACCGGGGACGGCCACCGGCGCAGGGGCCTCTTCGTGCACCGCTGCCGGCTCCTCGACGGGCTCGGGGAGGGCGGCGGGAGCCTCGTCCTCGTCCGAGACCGGGTCGCCGGGAGGAGGTTCGTGGTCGAACCCCTCATCGGCGAGGTCGTTCGCAACCACCACGATCGGCCCGTCCGCGTCGTCCTCGCGATCCGCGTCCCCCGGCCGGGACTCCGGCTCCGTGGGGGCGCCGACGGGGAGGGGGTCCGGTTCGGGGTCGGGTGCGGCGGCTCCCGGCACCACCGGAGGGTGCTCGGCGGCCAGCTTGATCGGGTTGTGCCCGCTCCGGTCGCGCCTGGGCAGCGGGAACGTGGACGGTCCGTCGCCGTCGCCGTCGCCGTCGTGCTCCGGTCGGGGCACGCTCCGGAGCGCGGTCGGCACCGTGGCCGCTTGCCTCCCGTCCTCGTCCGGCTCGTCGTCCCAGCGGTCCGGGGCTGGGGTCTCGTGCCCGGAGTGCCCGTCCCCGTCGGGGGACGGCCTCGGCACGGGACGCAGCCGAACGGACTCCACCGACTCGTCCGTCCGGACCTCGTAGGCCCGCGTGTCCTCCGGGGCCGGCGCGGCCTCCGCGTTCCGCTCCTCGCTCCCCAGATGCAGCAGCCGGGTTCTGAGGTCGGTGTCGTCCGGCTCCTCCACCTCCCGGGTGGGGGGAACGACCGCACGTGCGTGCAGCACCGTGGTGGGGTCGTCGGAGGGGCGGGGGCGCGGGGCAGGTGCGCGGCGGCGCCTGCGAATGTGCGCCCGGACGGTCATCCACAGGAGGAACGCGACCAGGAGGGCGGCGAGCGGCGCCACCGCGACGATGACGCTGGCCACCCCCTCGGGCACCCGCTCGACGAGTTCGAGGTTGCTCAGGAGCATGGCCGTGGTGGCGACCATGATCAGGATCGGGATCAGTACCAGGTCGACCCAGAGCCGCTCGCGGGGGTGCGCTCCGCGCAGGAGGTAGCTCACCCAGCACGCCATGATGAGCAGCAGGGTGTAGGTCACCGGGAACACGTGGGCCAGGGCGCTGTCCGCGTGGCCGCCGTACTCGGCGAACTGGAAGATGCCGTTGTAGGAGATGACGAGGGCGCACAGCGCGATGAGCCCGACGAACAGGGCACCTCCCGCGAGAGCTCCGGCTCCCGTGACGCGACCTGCGGGCCGACCGTTCCGTGTCCCTGATTCGGGGGTGTTGTTGTAAGGGGCCATCGCCATCGCAGCGTAGTCGAGACCGTGCCGCTAACACGAGATTCCGGCCGATTACGGTTGCTTCCAGGCTGGCACGCTCACGGGTGTTCTGGGGTGTTCTGTCGGAATATGCAGGGCCTGGTGCCCTGCTGGTCCCCGGGGACGAACGGAGGAAGAGTGTTTTCGGCCCCCTCCCGTCCCGAATACGGCTAATCACATATACGCACTTCGGGATGTCCGGGAGGGTGGCAGCTGAGGGGTGGGTTCGTGGTTTGTGACACTGCTGTGAGGGGAAAGCGGATAGGCTTGACAACGTGAGTCTGCGCTTCTACGACACCAGTGCCCGACAGGTCCGCGAGTTCGTCCCTCTGCGTGAGGGATCCGCCTCCCTGTACCTGTGTGGTGCCACGGTGCAGGCGCCCCCGCACATCGGCCACATCCGGTCGGGGGTGAACTTCGACATCCTGCGCCGGTGGCTGACCCACAGCGGGTACGACGTCACCTTCTGCCGCAACGTCACCGACATCGACGACAAGATCATCAGGGTCGCGGCGGGCGAGCGCGTGCCGTGGTGGAAGGTCAGCGAACGCAACCAGCGCGCGTTCACCCAGGCCTACGAGATCCTGGGGTGCCTGCCCCCCACCGTCGAGCCGCGTGCCACCGGCCACGTGCCCGAGATGATCGACCTCATGCGGCGGCTGATCTCCGAGGGCCACGCCTACGCCTCCGACGACGGCTGCGGTGACGTCTACTTCGACGTGCGCTCCTACCCGCCCTACGGAGAGCTCTCCAACCAGCGGCTGGACCAGGTCATGGAGTCCTCCGACTCCGACCCCGACCGGGACAAGCGCGACCCCCGCGACTTCGCCCTCTGGAAGGGCGCCAAACCGGGCGAGCCCAGCTGGGACACCCCGTGGGGGCGCGGCCGCCCCGGCTGGCACCTGGAGTGCTCGGCCATGGCCACCAAGTACCTCGGCCCGAGCTTCGACATCCACGGCGGCGGGCTGGACCTGATCTTCCCGCACCACGAGAACGAGCTCGCCCAGTCCCGCGCGGCCGGAGACGGCTTCGCCCAGTACTGGCTGCACAACGGGATGCTCTCCGTGGGCGGCGAGAAGATGAGCAAGTCGCTCGGCAACTCCATGCTCGTCCCGCAGATGGTCCAGAAGGTCCGGCCGGTCGAACTGCGCTACTACCTCGGCCAGGCGCACTACCGGTCCACCATCGACTACTCCGACGCCGCGCTCCAGGAGGCGGCCGCCGCCTACCAGCGGATCGAGGGCTTCCTCACCCGCGCCGTCGAGGTGCTGGGCGGGGTCGCCACCGCCGACCACGTGCCCGCCGCGTTCGCGTCCGCGCTCGACGACGACCTCGGGGTCTCCCAGGCGCTCGCCGTCGTACACGGCCACGTCCGCGAGGGCAACACGGCGCTGGCCTCCGGAGGCAAGGAACAGGCCGCCGAACTCGCCGGGGAGCTGCGCGCCATGCTGACCGTCCTCGGCCTCGACCCGCTCGGCGAGCAGTGGTCCGGCGGCGACCAGGGGCTGCGCGAGGTCGTGGACGCCCTGGTGGCGGTCGCCCTCGAACAGCGCCAGGCGGCCCGGGGCCGCAAGGACTACGCGGCGGCCGACGCCATCCGGGACCAGCTCGCGGAGGCCGGGATCGTGGTCGAGGACACTCCGCAGGGGTCCCGATGGGACCTGCGCCGGGGCTGACCGGACGCGTGCGGTGGCGCGGCGGCACTAGTCTGGGAGTTTGCCGCCGCGCCTCGCGCTGGTCGGCGACATTCCACCAGCCGGATGCAGCGCGCCTCCGGCATGCTCGCAACACGTACGGGGAAGCGGCGACCAATGACGGCGAAGAAGAGTAAGAAGGGTCCGACCAAGGGCAGCGGCGGCAAGGGCCGCAGGTCCCTGGAGGGCAAGAGCGGCACCCTGCCCGCTGCGCAGCGGCACTGGTACGACGGCAAGCAGCGCCAGCGCTCCGCCAACCGCGGTGCGGGGCCGGGCGGCCAGGACGGATCGCGCTCCGAGCGCCGGTCCGACGCCTCCGACCTGCTGGTCGGGCGCAACCCGGTGGTGGAGGCCCTGCGCGCCGGGATGCCCGCCACCCGCCTGTTCCTGGCCAACAGCCTCGACCCCGACGACCGGGTCAACGAGGCCGCTCGGATGGCCGGTGCGCGCGGCATCGACGTCGTCGAGGTCACCAAGACCGAACTCGACCGGCGCTGTGAGAGCAACGGGCAGCCCGGCGCCGTCCACCAGGGGCTGGTCCTCCAGGTGCGTCCGTACCAGTACTGGGCCCCGGAGGGCCTGCTGGAGGCCGCCAAGGGATCCGACACCCCGCCGCTGATCGTCGCCCTGGACGGAGTCACCGACCCGCACAACCTGGGCGCCATCGCCCGGTCCGCCGCCGCGTTCAACGCGCACGGCCTGGTCATCCCCGAGCGGCGCTCGGCCAGTGTCAACATGACCGCCTGGAAGACCTCCGCGGGCACCCTCGCCCGACTGCCCGTCGCCCAGGCCACCAACCTGACCCGGGCGCTGGAGGGCTTCAAGAAGGCCGGTCTGTTCGTCGTCGGCCTCGACTCCGACGGCGACGCCCAGATCCCCGACTTGGACCTGGCCACCGGGCCGCTGGTCATCGTGGTCGGCTCCGAGGGCAAGGGCCTGTCCCGCCTGGTGCGCGAGGCCTGCGACGTCGTGGCGAGCATCCCGATCGGCAACGCCGAGTCGCTGAACGCCTCCGTCGCCGCCGGCGTCTCGCTCTACGCGGTGTCCCGCCGCCGCGCCGAGGCGAACTGACCCGCAGCACACGTGGGAACGGCCCCCGGGCGCGACGACCGGGGGCCGTCGGCGTCCCCGCCCGGCCCCGGGCGGTCGCCGGCCACGCGGCGCGAGGTCAGACCGCGACGCTGCCCAGGAACCCGTTGGGGTCGAGGACGTACTTGCTCGCCGCCCCCTTGTCGAAGGACCGGTAGCCCTCCGGGGCGTTCTCCAGCGGGATCGCCACGGCGTTGACGGCGTCGGCGATGTGCACGCGGTCGTTCAGGATCGCCGCCATCAGCTCCCGGTGGTACTTCATCACCGGGCACTGGCCGGTGAAGAACGCGTGCGACCGGGACCAGCCCAGCCCGAACCGGATCGAGAGCGACCCCACCTTCGCCGCCTCGTCAGGGGCGCCGGGGTCACCGGTCACGTACAGGCCGGGGATGCCGATCGACCCGCCGGCCTTCGTCACCTCCATCGCCGTGTTGAGGACGCTGGCGGGAGCCTCCTGGTCGGCGTCCGCGCCGGTCCCGTGGGCCTCGAAGCCGACCGCGTCCACCGCGCAGTCCACCACGGGGGCGCCGAGGATCTGGTCGATCTGGTCCCCCGGGTCGCCCTCCGCGACGTTGATCGTCTCGCACCCGAAGCCGCGGGCCTGGGCCAGCCGCTCCTCGTTGAGGTCGCCGACGATCACCACCGCCGCACCGAGGAGGAGCGCCGACGCCGCCGCGGCCAGTCCGACGGGTCCCGCGCCCGCGACGTACACCGACGAACCCACGCCGACGCCCGCGGTGACGCAGCCGTGGTAGCCGGTCGGGAAGATGTCCGAGAGCATCGTCAGGTCGAGGATCTTCGCCATCGCCTGGTCCCGGTCGGGGAACTTCAGCAGGTTCCAGTCGGCGTACGGGACCAGCGCGTACTGTGCCTGCCCTCCGACCCAGCCGCCCATGTCGACGTAGCCGTACGCCGAGCCGGGACGGTCCGGGTTGACGTTGAGACAGATCTCCGTCCGCCGTGCCTTGCAGTTCACGCAGCGGCCGCACGAGATGTTGAAGGGGACCGAGACGAGGTCGCCGACCTCGACGTACTCGACGCCCGGTCCTGTCTCGACGACCTCGCCGGTGATCTCGTGGCCGAGGACCAGGCCCTGCGGTGCGGTCGTGCGGCCCCTCACCATGTGCTGGTCGCTGCCGCAGATGTTGGTCGCCACGACCTTCAGGATCGCCGCGTGGGGGAGCTGCCGTCCGACGTTGGCGGGGTTGACGCCGGGGCCGTCCCTGAGGACGAAGTCCGGATAGGCGATGTCGGTGACCTCGACCCGGCCCGCTCCCTGGTACACCACGCCTCTGTTGCCAGCCATGTCCATCCCACCTCTCCGCCCCGCGTGAGGGGCATGTTCCCCCTGTCGTTTCCGGGGGAGGCGATGGCTAATCGGACATAAGCCGCATCAGGCACCTTTTTGTCCGATCACTTACAGGCGGATCCGGGCCCGCCAGGGGTGTCCGACCCGTCGCGGCGAGTGACCAGTTGGGGACGGTGGGCCTTGCCCCGCCGGACTTCGCGGCCAGAGCGCATCCGAGTGGGCCAGGCACCCTCTGAACCGGTAACATGCGGTTGGACGCACCCGGGGCCAGCGGTTCCGGGCGGTCGGCCGACGTAGCTCAATTGGCAGAGCAATCGCCTTGTAAGCGATAGGTTAGGGGTTCAAGTCCCCTCGTCGGCTCTCTTGAGCAACAAAGCAGCAGGTCAGACGGTCGGCGAGTGCCTCCGCCAGGCGCACGAACATGCCGCCCTCATCCTTGTCCACGGTGATCCCGTGAGCTTGGATGATCGTTCCCCGGGAGGTCTCTCCCCCGTACGGATGCAGGGATGCGTCCAAACGAACGCCGTCGCTGGTGACTACCTCGAAGGACCGCATGGTGCCGAACTTCCTTGCACAGGAGGTCGGTAGTTCAGAAGTGATGCCCACCCGTTCCGGAGGGCATCAGTACCTTCGGTTTCGACTCTCGCGGCGGACTCAGCGGCCGGCGGGGACTCCACGAAGGCTGCCGACCCGGAGTTCTCCGGCCTCGACACCGAGCTTGAAGGCGTCCCACTCAGCTTTGGTGTAGGCAAGGGTGGGGGAGTCCGGGGAGATGGTGTCGGTGAGGGTGAAACCGCCGTTGGGAAGGAACTCGGCGCGCAGGCGACCGAAGTCGGACTCCCCGTCCGCGACATGGTCGAGGAAGTGGTCCCAGTCAGCATTGGGGATGGTGAGAGTGGGACCGTTGGGGTTCTTGGTATCGCCGACTTCGGTCATGCCTGAACGCGGAGACCGCACCTGGACACAAGTCGCCCCCGTGCTGCTGTAGCTCGACTTCGTCCATCTCATCGGCTCTCCTCCAAAATCGCGCTGATCACTGCGGCTGACTGTACCGGGGAGAGCGCGGCGGACTGGATCTGGTCGTAGGACGCCTTGTAGGCGGCCAGATCGGTCACGCCCTCGACGTAGGTGTTCATGCCTCGGCTGTCGATGTAGACCACCGGAGGCAGGTGGTTTCCGGCGTCGAGGATCGCGAAGGCGCCGTCCAGGCCCGCGTGAGCTCCCGCGGATTCGGGGATGACCTGGATGTTGATGTTGGGCTTCTGCCCGATCTTCAGCAGGTGGTGGAGCTGAGCGTCGCGGGTCTCCTTCCCGCCGATGGTTCGGCGTAGGGCGTACTCCTCCACGATCGACCACAGGTGCAGAGGGTCGGAGCCTCGGTGCAGTGTCCGCTGACGCTCCACGCGCAGCTGCACGAGGTGCTCCACCTGGTCGGGAAGCAGCAGCGGATGGGCTGAGATCAGCGCATGGGCGTATTCGGGGGTCTGTAGAAGCCCGGGGATCAGGTAGGGGTGCCAGTCCTTGATACCGGTGGCGATCTCTTCGAGACCCAGGTACCTCTCGAAGTTCTTGCCCGGCAGTTCCCGCTCGAAGGTCGTGGTTCGGTCGCGTCGCGGTCGGCGGGACTGGGCGCCGAGCTCCAGCAGCGCGGGTTGTACGTCCTCGCTGACGTGGAGGATATGGAAGAACAGGTGGAGGTCAGCCTTCGTGACGGCGGCCTGACCCCGCTCGATCTTCGACAACTTGGCAGCCCCGAACCCCATCGTCTTGGCGACCTCGGCCCCACTCATACCGGCTTCGCTGCGGATCGGGTTTGCCGGAGGAACTGGCCGCGACTCCGCTGCTGGTCCTGACTGAGCCGGTCACCAACGCGGTGCGGCATTCGGCGTCCGGAAGCAGGTTCGGCCGGGTCCGGGTCCGGTTGGAGGCCCTGCCCCGGCCCCGACTTCCAGGGGACGATCCTTTCGCCCACCCCTGTCTCCAACGGGGCCCGAACGCCCCGGAGGACCTCAGTGAGCTCACGGCGGCTGTCCGCGTCTACCTCGACATGGTCGGGGGAGCGCGATGACGAACACCCACCTCTCACCGCGTTCCACCGCAGCTCTGGAACTGTCTCCGCCCAGGCGGGCGGCCACCTGGTGGGAACACCGCTCCTACCCCTCGGATCCCGACCGAACGCACCGGCACCGACGACCTGGGCTGAGGGGCAGCGCGGGTTGCTCCTCGTGGGGGCATCGGCCGAGGGGTGGGGCTACCACCCGGTCGGTCCTGGGCGGCAGAGCATGGGCCTGGGTGTCTGGGCTGCCTTCTCGGCGACCCCGGGGCAGGCCCCGGTGGGACTACCGCGGTTCTGCCGCGCGGACCGGCCAGGCTGTGGTTGCGGTGAGCGGCGCTGGTGCGGGGAACGGGGCCGCCCACCGCGTTCGTGTGAAGGCGCAGGAGCGGTGCGGGCCCGTTCTGACATCGCACGGTCCCGCACCCGAACGGGTATGCCAGCACGGCCGCCCTTTCAGCCATTGCTGGCAGTGTCTGCCTGAGTCACACTGATCCATGGAAACACGAATCCGACTCCTCTGAATTCTGAGTCGATCGGGGAGGTGGCCATGTCGGTCATTGTGGATACCACGGTGTTGTTTCGCGGAAAACCAGCTCCGCGCCCCGTTTCGAGGACTCCTCTTTCCTACGGGGGGAATTCGGCCCCACGGGCATGTCGCGATTCCTTCCGGCTCGCCTCACCCGTCAGGGGAGTAGCCCCTCGCGCAGTCCGACAGCGACCGCGCCGGCGCGGTTGGGGGTGTCGAGTTTGGTCAGTACGCTCGCCACGAGCCGTTTGGCGCCGTGCTCCGAGATACGCAAGCGGTGACCGATCTGTCGGTTGCTCAACCCTTCCGAGAGCAGGCGCAGGGTCTCGTGCTGGCGCTCGGTGAGCTGGGCGGCCCGGGTCAGTGTCGTCCTCTGGATGATGCCCTGGGTCATCAGCCTGCGCGCCACGGCGGAAGGCAAGGGGAACTGGCCGGACAGCACGCGGGACAGGGCGTCGCCGAGGAGGGGCACGTTCAGTTCCTCTTGCAGGAGGAGGCCATCGGTCTGCGAGTGCCGGTCCAGCGAGTCGATTCCGGAGGGCTTGGCGAGGAGGACCAGGGTTTTGAACTCGGGCGGGATCACGGTCCATTCGGCGGGCGAGGACTCGCCCTCGGCGAGGATCAGGACGGAGCGCGGCAACTCGGTCGCACCGAACTCGGCGTCCTGGAGGGTCGGGCAGCTGTGCAGGCGCCCGAGCGGCAACTCTTCCAAAAGCGTTCGCATTCCCTGCCGGAGCACACCGTTGGCGATGGCCACGATCACACGGGTGTCGGCCAGCTGGGCGAAATGCTCCTCCCGGAGGCCCGGGGCGAACGCTTCCGGTCCCTTGGGTATCCCGTAGTTGCCACTCATGTCTTTATCCAAAGTGTGCATAAATTTGGACCCCGGACCCGGGTTGTTCTGAGGGATATCAATTTCTCGACATTTCTCATCGTGAAGCGGCGGTTTTGGAGGGGGTGTATGAATGCCTCAAGCCTGGGGAAGAGCCCTGGTGTGGGGCGTTGCCTGAGGGTGCCGAATGTATTGCGCGCTCATTGCCGGGCTGGCGGCGTTCACTCTGGTGTCGGGTCCGGAGGGCGAGTCCAAGTCCTCCGGTGACTCCTGGGTGCACGGTGGTCTGCATGAACGGGAAGGACGAAGACAGAAGCCGGCATGAAGGTAGGCGCACCACCCTTTCGCGAGGGGGTCAGCGGACAACCTTTCGGGGGGATCCCGCAGGTGGCGGGCTTATCCGAGGAGAGTTGATCTACGCTGCACGGTTGGGAGCGATCCCATGGGAACGCTCCCATGAGATCTTTCCCAGGCTAGGAGGATGCCGTGGTGGTGTCAAGAAGTCAATTTTGATCCATTCGGATGCTTTCATGGTCGGGGCGGATATGGTAGGCGTCGCCCTCTGGGCTTTTTCGGCTGACCTTTCGCGTGGGGTGAACCGATGAACTCTCCTTGCGTGATTGGCCTTTTTTGTTTTTTTATGATTGAGGTGCGCCATGGGTTGTGGGTCGGAAGAGCCGGTGTTTGTCGTTCCGGTTTTCATGGAGAATTCGAGTGATCTGGTTGATCTGGAGAAACCGCTGGAAAGCCTGGTCTCCCAGACTGATGAACTATGGAGGGCGGTGCTCGTCGACGACTGGGGGGTCATCAAGATTTCGGACAGCTTCTCTTGCGAACCGTCAGGCGGCGAGACGATAACTCAGATGCTCGTCCTCAACCTCTTGGGGAGTCCTGTATCCGAGCGTCGAATGAAGCCTTCGCTGATTGTAGAACCCTTCGATGTGCTTGACAACCTCACGTCTGGCTTTAGCTCGGTCGGTGAACTCAAAGCGGTTCAACCACTCGTTCTTCAGCGCCCCGAAGAAGGATTCGGCCATGGCGTTGTCCCAGCAGACACCGGTCCGCCCAACCGATTGGAGCAACCCCACGCCAGCGAGTTTCTCAGCGAACCTCATCGACGTGTAGTTCGAGCCACGGTCGGAGTGAAAGACGGCCGCCTCCTGAATGTCGATATTGGATGATGCCATATCGATAGCATTCTCCAGGAGTGGAGTCCTGTAGTGATCAGCCATCGACCACCCGACGACCTTCTTGGTGCAGCAGTCGATCACGGTCGCCAGATAAAGAAACCCCTCCCACGTCGGAATACAAGTGACGTCTCCCACGAACTTTTGCCCCGGCTCCGCAGTGGTGAAGTCCCGTCCCACCAGGTCGGGGATGCGGTGGTGACGGTCGGCCTCTGTGGTCGTCGGCCTCCAAAGGCGCGGCTGGCAGGCCTGTAGTCCCAGGCCCCGCATGAGGCGACGCACCAGCTCCGGAGCGGCCTGTTCGCCGGAGCGTTTCAGGACGGCGTGGACGCACCGGTATCCGTAGCTCTCGTGGTTGGCATCGAAAACGGTGGCGATCACCGAGCTCAGCCGGTCGCGCCTTTTCTCTGCCGCTGACATAGGACGGTTTCGCCACTCGTAGTATCCGGATGAGGACACTTCCAGTCAGGCGCACATCTCCACGATCGCATGGTTGCCCTTCTCCGCGTCGATCAGTTCGTGTCTGGAGATCACTGATTCTCTGCCGAGAAGAAGGCGGTAGCTTTTTTAGAAAAGCGACCTGCTCGCGGAGCTTCTGGTTTTCGCGTTCCAGTTCGCGCTCGCGGGGACTTCTCGGTGGCCTGTTGGGCGGGCAGCTGCCCGTGTTCGCGCTTATATGCCGCGATCCAGTTTCCGAGAGTAGTGTCATGGATTCCGAGTTCTCGCGCGACAGGTATGACCGGGCGGGGCCCATCGAGCACCATGCGGAACGCTTCGTTCTTAAACTCCTGAGAGTACGGTTTCTTGCGAGCCAACTACTCTTCCCTTCCGGACATTCCCAATGGTAGTTAGGGACGCTGTCCGGAAGCTTCGAGGCACCTCAATATCGGTCCAGATACTGCGTGGCCCACTGTGGTGGGGGCGAGGGCCGGTCGGCAGCCGTGGACCGCGACCCCCTCCGTACGCAGGTCTGCCATGGTGTCGTCCTGATTCCGTCCCGTGCGTGTGTGGGGCGGACCGGCTAGGGAGTGTTTTTTGGAGGTTTTCGGGTCGGTGAGCGGCCGTCCAGGCGATCTCTCGCAAGACGATGTGCGAAGTTCAGCCTGGTTGTGCTTCACGAGCGCAGAGGCGCGGCGAGAGGAAGCCTGGTGGACGCGAGCCCGGAAGGATCCAAAAAACACGACCTAGGCGAGGGCTTTGGTGTCCGGCCGAGCCAGCCGACGGGTGTGTCGCAGGACAGCGGCGATCACGACCGCTCCGAGAAGGTTGACGGCCGCGATGGCCTGGTAGAGGGGCGCCGCCTCCCCGGCGTCTCGCGCGAGATAGCCGCCGACGGCACAGATGGCCACGAAGTAGGTGGTGTTCAGGGTGATGGCGAGCATTCCCGCCCCGGTCTGCTCCAGCACGGACATTCCGGCCAGCACGACTCCGAGGATCAGGTAGCTGGGTGCGACCAGCTCCAGGTACCGGGCTGCCTCGGCGGCCGCGGCGGGCTCCTGGGCGATCACCCCCGCGATCCACTCGCGGCCCAACCAGCACCCGGCGGCGACCAGGGCGTAGAACGCGCCGGTGATGGTGAGCCCAGCCCGCACGACACGCCCGAGCCGGGCGAACTCCTCCCTGCCACGGAGCTGGTTCACCACGATCGCCGTCGCGGACCCGATCGCCATGCCCGGCACGATGATCATGGTTTGCAGGGTGTAGGCCACCGCGAAGCCCGCAACGGTCGCCACCCCGAACACGCTGACCACCCACGTCAGGACGAAGTTGCTGGCGAAGATGACCGCGTGGGCGCTGCCCACCGGAAGCCCGACCTGTCGGAGCAGGACGGTTTCGCGGCGCAGGCCGATCGGTCGGCCCCGGTTCCACAGGTCGCTGCGAACGATCAGCCAGAAACCGACCGCGGTGCCGAGCGCTCCGGCTCCGGCGATCGCGACCGGCACGGACCACAACCCCCAGCCGGCGCCGCCGGGCAGTCCCAGCGCCGCGACCGCGGCCACCTCCGTGCCGCCGGCGAACAGGAGCAGGGCCGCGGCCGGGCGAGGGCGCTCGGCCCCCCGGAGCGTCGCCGCGAACACGACCGGGCCGATCCCCGTGAGCTGTGCCAGGGCGACCCACCGCACGAACCGCACGAACTGATCGCGGGCCTCGGGTTGAACGGACAGCAGATCTGCCAGGAGCGGCGCCGTCACCAGGAAGATTCCGCTGACCACGGCTGTCGCGCCGAGACCGAAGCGGGCGAGCCACAGTGTCGAGGCCGTCGCCGAGTCGAACTCGCGTCCCGCGCTGAGGGCCACGGCGACCTGCGTCGTCACCGCGACGCTGATCTGGACGGCGATGAAGGCGAAGACCACTGGCATGAAGAGCGAGCGGACGTAGAGCGCCTCGTCCCCCATGGTCCCGATGAGCGCGATCAGTACGACGGGAACCGCTGTGCCGATGCCGTCCGCCAGCACCATCGGTCCCGCGTAGCGCAGGACCTCCCGCCACTCCCGCGTCATCCGATCCTCCCGGTGGCCACGCCCTGCGCGACGTTGATTTGTTGGATGTGAGTGGTCCCCTCCATGAACTCCACTCCTCGGGCGTCCCGGGCCAGCTTCTCCGGCCTGGGGTGGGCGAATCTGGCCCCCGGCCCGAGGAGTTCCAGGGCCCGGAGGGTGGTCTCCTCCGCAAGGCGGGCAGCGGTGCGGCGTGGAATCCAACGGTTCCGGTCGGTACCATCACGGCCGAGACACCCAGGGGTCCAGGACCGGTACGGGCGAAAACCGTGCCGATCCGTGCGCGTGAGGCGTCGCCGACGTAGCGCTTCTCCCCGGTGAGCGTCGCGCTGTCGCCCCCCGGCGTCGGCGTCAACGCCGTACGCATGGCCGACGCGTCTGAGCCGTGGTCCGGTTCGGTGAGTCCGAGGAACGTCCACACCGGCTCGTCGGCGAAGTGTTCGAAGAACCACTTCCGCTGCGCCGCGTCCCCCAGCAGGGCGACCAGGCCGCCCGCGAGCGGGGGGCCCGGGGCGGCGAGGAACGCACCGGTGTCCCCGCGGCCGAGGGCCTCCACCGCCACGACCCTCTCCAGGGCCCGGTCCCCGTGATGTAGAGCTTTCCCCCGTGCACGTCGCCGCAGCAGACGATCTCTCGGCCGGGCTCATCCGCCGAGACCGGGTGGAACTCGCCCTTCTCCAGGCGTTCGGGGTCGACCCGAGCGACATCCGGCGCCAGGTCGCGGGTGTCGCACGTGGCCACGAGCGTCGCTTCGGCGAGTCCGTACCCCGGTGCGAACGCCTCGGGGCGAAACCCGATGGGGCCGAACCGCTCGCCGAACCGGCGAAGTGTCGGGGCGCGCACGGGTTCGGCGCCGGTGAGGAGCGATCGCCACCCGGAGAGGTCGATTCCCTCGGTCTGCTCGTCGGTGACGCGGCGGGCGCAGTAGTCGAGGCCGAAGTTGGAAGACGCGGAGAATTCGAGGCCGAAGCGGTCGATCAGGTGGAACCAGGAGTGCGGGCGCCGCAGGAAGGCCGAGGCCGACATGTGGAACGTGCCGGCCCCGAAGCAGAGTGGGAACAGGAACAGGTACAGCAGACCGAAATCATGGTGCATGGGGAGCCAGCCGCCGAACCGGCTCCCGGGGCCGAATCCGGAGAGGCGTCTCATGTACTCGGCGTTGTCGACGATGTTGTGGTGGCGCACCACGACACCGCGAGGCGAACTGGTCGAGCCCGACGTGAACTGGAGGAAGGCCACGTCGTCCGGTCCGACACCGGGGTCGGACCAGGTCCCGGCCTCCGGGAGCACGCCGTGGCGGTCGGTGACGACGACGGGAAGCGGGATGTCGAACGAGTCGACCCAGGCACCGACGTCTTCCGCCTCGGACTCCTCCGTCAGAAGGCCGGAGGCCCCGACACTGCGGACCATCTCCTGAAGGCGGTCGCTACGGTGCCGCTGGCCGTCCGGCAGCGGGGCAACCGCGGGAACCACCCCGGCGTAGAGGCATCCTACGAACGCGGGGAAGAACGCTGCACCGGGGGCGTACAGCAACAGGACCCGGTCCCCGACGGAGAGGTCGCGCTGTAGGAGGGCGGCGACGCGGCGGGACTCGCGGTCCAGCGCGGCGTACGTGACGACGTGTGCCTGTCCGTTCGTCGGGTCGGCGGCGAAGCCGGCGGCCTCCATCTCGGGGACGGAGCGCGCGTACGACATGAGGCGGGAGACGATTGTCGTGATCGCGCCGGTCTCTTGTATCTCATCCACAGAATTCGACTCCGCTGCTCAAGCCCTCGGAACACGCTCATCGTGCCCGGCGAGGGAGGAGCGTCACAAGGCTCGATCCGGCGGACGAACAGACGTGGCCGATCGGGCATGTCCGGTCGAACCCCGGCGCATGTGGGGGGCGGTCTGAGGGGCCGCCTTCTCCGGCCGGGGCCAAGGGGGACCGGAGGGCCGGAGCGAGGTACTGCGGGTCTCGGCAGGTCACACGTCCAGGGCGGTCTGTCCCGGGGTCTGGCGGTCGCGCTCGCCCCTGCCGCGTCCCAGGCAGCGCCGACACGTGACGGGCCCCGCCGAGGCGGTCAGCCGCAGCGGGTCCACGGCCGCGTGGCAGGCGATCGCGGGCACGGCGACTCCGGCCCACATGTGCGTGGCGAGCTTGTGCACCACGTCCCCGCGGCCGATCCGGACCCCGGAGGCGTCGGCCAGCTCCTCCCGGCGCCGCCGGAGCGTGGCGGCCAGGTGCTCGACGTCGGGCTCGGGGACACGCGGCTGGTCAGGGTCGGTCATGATCCCAGCATCTCCCACGGGTGCGACTGCCGGGGACACGCGTCGGCCGGGCCCGTGCGAGACCGGGGGTGCGGGGCGTCCCGGTGGTGCGGGAACGCCCCGCCCGCGACCGGTACCGGTTCTCGGCGGCGCGGGGAGGACCGGGGCCGGAAGAAAGGCCCGCATTCGGATCCTCCTCGCAATCGGGAACACCTTCCCGCGCGACCGGACATTTTCGTCCGGGCCCCTGAACGGAACGGGTGCGTTGCCCGTGTGATGTGAGGGACCCCCGCCAGGAAGATCTTGTACTTATCGTCTGTTTCGACGGCAAAAATCGCTGTACGTACAAGGTCACGGGGGAGGGGTGGGGTCGCGAGCCCTTTCGGACGCCGGGGCAGGCACGGTCACCGCTGCCGTTTCAGGCCCGGGAACGCAGGTCCCTGTTGCGCGCGATCATCTCGTCCCATCCGGCCACGGACTCCGGGGCGATGCCGACCTCGCCCACGTACTCGGCCGAGGGGCGGATGAGCTTGTTCAGGCGCTTCTGCTCGACCACGTGGGCGCTCCAGCCCGCCATGCGCGCACAGGTGAACATCGGGGTGAACATGGTGTCCGGGATCTCCGCGAAGTCCAGGATGACGGCCGCCCAGTACTCCACGTTGGTGGCCAGGACGCGATCGGGCTTGTGTTCCC
This sequence comes from Nocardiopsis sp. NPDC058631, assembly GCF_042716955.1. Taxonomy (NCBI): domain Bacteria; kingdom Bacillati; phylum Actinomycetota; class Actinomycetes; order Streptosporangiales; family Nocardiopsidaceae; genus Nocardiopsis; species Nocardiopsis sp. NPDC058631. Next base: position 41,270 of record NZ_JBHXQY010000054.1, read on the forward strand.
TGAGCTGGGACAGGATCTCGTCCTCCAGGGCCTTGGCCACCTCGTAGCGGGGGGCGCCGAGCTCCTGTGCGGCTTGGCGCAGGATGCGGGCGCGGGGGTCCTCCGCCCGGTAGACCGGGTGGCCGAACCCCATGATCCGTTCGCCGCGGTCGAGCAGCCCCTTGACGTAGCCGCGGGCGTCTCCGGAGCGCTCGACCTCCTTCACCATGTGCAGGGCCCGGGAGGGGGCGCCCCCGTGGAGGGGGCCGGACATGGCGCCCACCGCGGCGGAGATGGCGGCGGGGACGTCCGCCCCCGTGCTGGAGACGACCCGGCTGGTGAAGGTGGAGGCGTTCATGCCGTGCTCGGCGGCCGAGATCCAGTAGGTGTCGACGGCCCTGACGTGCCTGGGGTCGGGGTCGCCGCGCCACTCCACCATGAAGCGCTCCACGATGTTCTGTGAGCGCTCGATCTCGGCCTGCGGCACGCGCGGCACGTGCTGGCCCCGGGCGGCCTGGGCGACGAAGGAGAGCATGACGGCCGTGGTCGTGGCGAGATCGGACCGAACCCGGTCGACGTCGATGTCGATCAGCTGGCGCAGGCCGAGCAGCGGGGCGATACCGACGATCGCCGACTGCACGTCGGCGCGCACGTCGCCGGTGTGGACGCCCAGGGTCAGGGGTTCGGCGGGCAGGAGGGGGCGGGTGAAGTCCCCGTCCACGAGCAGGCCCCACACGTCCGCGTAGGACACCGCGCCGATCAGGGCCGCGACGTCGGTGCCCCGGTAGCGGAGGGCACCGCCCTCGCGGTCCGGCTCGGCGATCTCGGTGTCGAATGCCACGATGTCGGAAAGTCCGGGCTTGCCCTTGATCATCATTCGTCCGTTCGGTTTTCGGCCCGGGGAAGCGGGAGACGCAAAGGAGAATTCTGTTTTCCCGGAGGCTGATCATCCTAGGGGCGCGGAAATTTTCCAGGCAACGAGGTCAAAAGTGATCTGGGTCACCGGCCGATATGGGGTGTTCTGTTTCTTTGGTCGACCTTTTCGCTCTTGTTCCATTCAGGTCTTCGGAGGCGCCTGGAAAAGGCCTGATCCGGCCTCCCCGCGGTCCGGGTTCCCGCAAGTCGGCCGCGGGGAGGCGATGCGTTCCGGCCGGTGTCCGGCGTGTTCGGGTACCGCCACCCATAACGGTGAAAACGTCTCCGGTGCGGGAAGGGGCGGACCCGCGCCCTGCGGGGCGCGGGTCAGTGCGATGCCCCGGTCAGTCGAGGACGGCGTACGCCTCGACCTCGACGAGCACGTCGGGCTCGAAGAGGTAGTCGACACCGATGAGCGACACGGGCGGGAAGGGCTGCGGGAGGCCCAGCTCCCCGGCGACGCTCTCGACGCCCGCCATGAAGTCGCCCATCATCTCGGGCTGCCACTTCGTGACGAAGAACCTGAGGCGCACGACGTCGGCGAAGGTCGCCCCGGCGCCCTCCAGGCCGCGCGCGGTGTTGCGCAGGGCCTGCGCGACCTGTCCGGCCAGGTCGCCCGTCGCGACGGGGTTCGCGTCGGCGTCACGCGAGATCTGGCCGGCGACGTGCACGTGGCGGGTGCCGGTGCTGACCGAGACGTGGTTGTAGGGAACGGGCTGCATCATGCCCTCGGGGGAGAACAGCTGCACGGTCATGGGAGATCCCTCCGGTTGCGCCTTGGTGGTATCCCATGTCTACTAGGTGCACAAAGGGAACTTCAACGAGACCAGGTGTCATGCAGGAAACCGCCCCCTCCGCCCCCTACGCCTCCGGGATCACCGCCTCGCACCGCGAGCTCCTCGACCAGGTGCTCGACAAGTGGTCGCTCCAGGTGATGGAGGAGCTGTGCGAGCGGCCCCAGCGCTTCAACGAGCTGCGCCGCGCGATCCCCGTCGTGACGCAGAAGTCGCTGACGGCGGCGCTGCGGCGCCTCGAACGCAACGGGATGGTCGAGCGCCTCGTCACGAGCACGCGCCCGATCGCCGTCGAGTACCGCATCACGGCGCTCGGCAAGACCCTCCAGGACCTGATCGACGCGCTCCTGCACTGGACCACCGACAACATGGACGGCGTCGAGCGCGCACGCGAGCGGTACGACCAGGAGGTGTGACGGGGCGGCGGGCGGGTCGGGTCCGCGCTCCGGCACCGACCCGCGCCCGCCCGCGCGTCCTCAGAGCTGGCCGGTGTCCTCGCGCCACGCCCGCTCCTTCTGGATCCACTCGTTGTCCTGGGGGAACTCGTCGATCGTGCTGACACGGCGGATCTCGGTCCTGAAGCCAGGTCCGGTCAGGGGCATCCGCCGGGCCCACTCGACCGCCTCCTCCTTGGAGGCCACGTCGAGGATGTAGAACCCGCTGAACAGCTTCTCGGCCCCGCCGTAGGGACCGTCGGTGACCACGGGCGGGTCGGAGGCGTAGTCGACGACCGCGCCCTCGGCGGCTTCGGCCAGACCCTCCGCGGCGAGCAGCACACCGGCGCGGATCAGCTCCTCGTTGTACCGGCCCACGGTGGCGAGCAGCGCGTCGAAGCCGATCTCCTCCATCCCCGCGAAGGCCTCGTCGGTGGCGCGCATGATCAGCATGTACTTCATGGCACTGTCTCCCTGGGCAGGTGCTCCGGAGGGCCCCGGCGGCCCCTCCCAACCCTAGGCCGGGACCCTTCGCCGGGGGCTGCCCGACGCTCCCGCGCTCCGCGCGGGGACGCCGCGGGGGGCCCCCCCGCAATGGGGCGGGCCCCCCCCGGAAAACGGCCCCCGCCCCGACCCGGGGGGGGGGGGCGGGGACCCC
>NZ_JBHXQY010000055.1:0-43656 GCF_042716955.1 Nocardiopsis sp. NPDC058631
CCTCCCGCTCGTAGCCGTTGCCGTAGACGGTGGCGCTGCCGGTGCCGAACCTGGCCGCGAGCAGCAGGCCCGCCACACCGGCCATGACGCGGCGGGAACACCCCCGTGCTCCCCGCCGGGTACGGGCTCCACGTGCGCACCGCCGTCAGCGGAGGGGTTCCCCTGACCGGACGGCACCTGCTGGTCGGCGGGCTCGGCGGGAAGGTGGGCGTTCCCGGTCGCCGCACCGTACTCGGTACCTGTACTCGGTTCGTTGGGGTTCAACTCATCCTCCGACTGGCGGGACGATGTCTAGTGGACGGGCTCCATCATGGGCCGCATGGGTTAGAACAGGGTGAGAGCCCGATATACCAGGGTTTCGAGTCCACGGAGCACACGGGGACCGGGCGCGGTGGAGGCGGGCGCTCCCGGAACCGCCGCAGGGGTCGACCCCTGCGGTGCGTGGGTCTCCCGTACCTGCAAGAACCTTATGCACCACAATGTCCGGAACGATACCGCGCTGAAGCCCCAGTCACACCGGAGAAGGGCTGACCTTGATCAAGATCGTGCTGGCCGATGACGAACACCTCGTCCGAGGGGCCATCGCGGCCCTCCTCGGACTGGAGGACGACCTGGAGGTCGTCGCGCAGGTCGGCCGCGGCGACCAGGTGGTCGACACGGTCCTCGAACACGCCGCCTCCATCGCCGTCCTGGACATCGAGATGCCCGGCGCCACCGGCCTCGACGTCGCCGCGCAGCTCAAGAAGAGCGCCCCGGACTGCGGTGTCGTCATCCTCACCAGCTTCGGCCGTCCCGGCTACCTGCGCCGGGCCCTCGCCTCCGGGGCGCGCGCGTTCCTCGCCAAGGACGCCCCGGTCGACCAGCTCGCGGGCGCCATCCGGCGCGTCCACGAGGGCGGGCGCTACATCGACACCGACCTCGCCGCCGCCGCCATGGTCGGAGGGGAGAGCCCTCTGACCGACCGGGAGGCCGAGGTGCTCCGCGCCGCGTCCGACGGCGCCACCGTCGCCAGGATCGCCGCAGCCCTCCACCTGACCGAGGGGACGGTCCGCAACTACCTCTCCAACGCCATCGGCAAGACCGGCGCGGGCAACCGCATGTCCGCCATCCGCACGGCGCAGGACATGGGATGGCTGTGACACGGGGGTGAGGGCCCGGGTCCTACGGCGGCCCCGGGCCCGTCACAGGAAGCGCAGCACCATCATGGCCGTGTCGTCCGTGTGCCCGCCCGGTGCGTACTCCTCCAGTTCACGGTCGATCCGGCTGATGACCGCCTGCGCGGTCAGGCCGGAGCACCCGGAGAAGATCTCCATCAGGCCCTCGTCGCCGAGCATGTCCATGTTGCTGCGCCGCTCGGTGACACCGTCGGTCACCGCGAGGACCACCTCGCCCGGACGGATGTCCACGCTCTCCGTGGTGAAGCCCACGTCCTCGAACGCGCCCAGGAGCGGCTGCGAGCTCCCGAAGTTCTCCACCTTGCCCTTCTGGGTGAGCCGCATCGGCAGCGGGTGTCCGGCGGACACCATCCGCACCCGCATGCCGCCGCCCTCGTCGGTGGCCGGGGTCATCTCGCCGTAGAGCATGGTGAGGAACCGGGTGGAGGTGTTCTCGTCGAGGATGGCCATGTTCAGCCGCTGCATGATGTGCGACGGGGTGAACCCCTCCTTGGCGAGGGCGCGCAGGGTGTGCCTGGCCAGACCGGTCACCGCCGCGGCCTCCGGGCCGGTTCCGCACACGTCGCCGATGGCGAAGCACCAGCGGCCGCTCGCCGCGAACACGTCGTAGAAGTCGCCGCCGACCTGGTTCTTCTCGTCCGCGGGGCGGTAGAACACCGCGTGGTCCACGTGCGGGATCACCGGCTCCTTCTCCTTCGCGGGAAGGAGGCTGCGCTGGAGGGCGCTGCTCATCGCGGCCTGCTTCTCGTGCAGGCGTGCGTTCTCCATGGCGGAGGCCACACGGCGGCTCAGGTCGTCCGCGACGTCGACCTCCTCGCGGGTGAAGTCGTCCGCCTCGTTCTTGCCGATCGTCATCCGGCCGAGCGCGCGGCCGTGCGCGACCAGCGGAATGCTGATCGCGGGGCCGCTGGCCAGCTCGCGGCCCAGCTGCTCGTCGAGTCCCTCCTCGGCGAGTTCGGCCGTGGACCACAGCGGCTGCGGTTCGCGCTGCTCGCGCGGCGGCAGCCCGATCAGCAGGGCACGCAGGACGTCGTTGTAGTTCTCGTCCCCGTGCACCACATGGGTGAGCTGGGAGCTGCCCAGCTCGTTGATGGTGTGGATGGCGCACCACCGTCCCAACCGGGAGGTGATCAGCTGAGCGGCGAGCGCCCCCGTCATCCGCTCGTCGAGCGTGCCGGCGAGCAGATCACTGGCCTCGGCCAAAAAGCTCAGCGACGCACGCCGGTTGAGCTCCACCTCGGCCAGGCGCGAGCGCTCCACCGGCAGCGCGATCAGGTCCGCGCCCTCCTGGAGCCGTTTGGCGGCCGACGGGCCGAAGTACCTGGCACGCATGGAGGCGACCCCGAGCAGCCCGGCCACCCGGCCGTCCACGATCAGCGGCGCCGTGACCAGTGAGCGCATCCCGGCGCGCGACAGGCGCCCGCGCCCGGTGCGGGCGATCATGAGGTCGTCGTTGATCACCGCGCCCGGTTCGGGGGCCGCGGACGGGAACGTCTCCTCCGTGCGCACGCGCAGCGGACGCCACGGCGCACCGCCCGGCGTCAGCCCGACGGCGGCGCGGACCTCCCACATGGTCTCGTCCGAGGTCGCCAGTGTGATGTAGGCGGCGTCCCCGCCCAGGGCGGTGGTCGCGTACTCCACGGTGCGCTCCAGCAGCTGCGGCAGGGAGAGCCGCGAGCCGAGGGCGGCGTCCAGAGCCGACCACGGGGCGGGGCGCACCGGGCGGGCGGGTCCCCGCCGCACCTGGGGCGACTCCAACGAGGGGTGCGCGCCGGGGGAGTCCTCGATTCGGAACCACACCGCCTTGTCGTTGCGCCCGTAGCTCACACCCCAGCTGGACGCGATCGCCGAGGCCAGGGCCAGCCCCAGCCCGCCGCTGCGCTCGTTGTCCCTGGAAGGAGAGGTGTCCACGGTCAGGGGGCCCGCCTGCGGGACGGCCCGCTCGGGCGCGGAGTCGGTGACCATCACCTCGGTCGCCCCCTCGGAGCGGCGCACGGTCACGTCCAGGGCCGACCTCGCGTGGATGACGGCGTTCGTGACCAGTTCGCTGACCAGCAGGATCACGTCGTCGAACGGATCGGGAACGCCCCAGGTCAGGAGGGTGTCGTGAACGAACTCACGGGCAGCGGCCGCGGTCTCCGGGGCAGGAGGGAACTCTCGTCGAGCGACCTTCAACGCGTCGTGTGCTGGCAAGCCGTCGGTGTCCTTCGTCGCTGGATACGGGAGCGGGGGGAGGTGGTCACTGACACGATACGCGTGCGTCCGGGGTCGGATCCCGAGGTATCCCGCAGAACCTCCGAATCACGGGACCAGGTGTGCCGCACTCCGTGATACCACTCCACCCTCCGGGGGAGGAGCCCGCGGGGCGGCTGCGCGCTGCCGGGCTACGGGCGGGGGCGGGGAGCCCAACATGGCGAACCCGCCTGTCTGCTACGTTCCGGCCGGTTAGTGTAAGTCGACACATCCGCTTCTTTCGGGTGGTACTTCGCGCGGGTAGCGTGACGGGGTGTCACCAAGGGTACGTGGGACGGTCCGCGCACCCCCTGTCCGTGAGCCTCCGCCACGGCCCGGCCCGCCCCGACGGCGAGCCGGTACCGGCCGGGGCGGGCGCCCTGACGGGACATCGAGGTGGCAAGGCAGGTTGAGGAGGGGGTCCGATGCCCGAGGCGGTCAAGGAACTGGTGGCCGACGACCAGCTCGACGAGATTCTGCGTGCCCTGTACCGCATGCGCGACGGCGACTTCAGCGTCCGTCTCAGGAAGCGCGGCAGCGGCACGGTCCGGGAGATCGCCTCCGTCTTCAACGAGGTGGTCGACCACAGCGAACAGCTCAGCAAGGAGCTGCAGCGCGTCGGTGACGTCGTCCGCGACGAGGGACGGCTCAACGAGCGGATCAACGTCAACCCCTCCCGCGGGGCGTGGGGCGAGAGTGCCCAGGCCCTCAACGAACTGCTGGACGAGGTGGCCGAACCCCTGTCCGAGGTCGCGCAGGTCCTGGACTCGGTCGCCGAGGGCCAGCTGAGCCGCCGCGCTTCCACGGACGGCCGCCGCGGCGAACTCAGGGGCGACCTGCTCCGCCTGGCCACCACCGTGAACCGCATGGCCGACCAGATGAGCGGGTTCACCGAGGAGGTCACCCGGGTGGCCCGCGAGGTGGGCACCGAGGGCAAGCTCGGCGGCTCCGCCCGGGTCGAGGGCGTCTCCGGTGCCTGGCGCGAGGTCACCGAGTCCGTCAACCAGATGGCGTCCCGCCTCACCGTGCAGGTCCGCGACATCTCCGAGGTGACGACGGCCGTGGCCCGGGGTGATCTGAGCAAGAAGATCACCATCGACGTCCAGGGCGAGATGCTCGACCTCAAGGACACCGTCAACACGATGGTGGACCAGCTGTCCACGTTCGCGGACGAGGTCACGCGTGTGGCCCGCGAGGTGGGCACCGAGGGCAAGCTCGGCGGCCGGGCCAACGTGCGCGGCGTGCAGGGCATCTGGAAGGACCTCACCGAGAACGTCAACTCGATGGCGGACAACCTGACCAACCAGGTGCGGGACATCTCGCAGGTGACGACGGCGGTCGCCCGGGGCGACCTCACCCAGAAGGTCCAGGTCGACGTCCAGGGCGAGATGCTGGCCCTGAAGAACACCGTGAACACCATGGTCGACCAGCTCGACTCCTTCGCCGACGAGGTCACGCGCGTGGCGCGCGAGGTCGGTACCGAGGGCAAACTGGGCGGTCGCGCCAATGTCAAGGGCGTGTCGGGGATCTGGAAGGACCTGACCGACAACGTCAACTCCATGGCCAACAGCCTCACCTACCAGGTCCGCAACATCTCGCAGGTGACCACCGCCGTCGCCGCCGGTGACCTCGCCAAGAAGATCACCGTGGACGCCCAGGGCGAGATGATGGAGCTGAAGGACACCATCAACAAGATGGTGGACCAGCTCGACTCCTTCGCCAGCGAGGTGACCCGCGTGGCGCGCGAGGTGGGCACCGAGGGCAAGCTCGCCGGACAGGCCCACGTCCGCGACGTGTCCGGGGTCTGGAAGGACCTGACCGACAACGTCAACTCCATGGCCAACAACCTGACCTACCAGGTGCGCCAGATCTCCATGGTCACGCGCGCGGTCGCCGCGGGCGACCTGACCAAGAAGGTCACGGTCAACGCCAAGGGGGAGATCCTCGAACTCAAGGACACCATCAACGTGATGGTCGACCAGTTGTCCGCCTTCGCCGACGAGGTCACGCGTGTGGCCCGTGAGGTGGGCACCGAGGGCAAGCTGGGCGGTCGCGCCAACGTCAAGGGCGTGTCCGGCATCTGGAACGACCTCACCGAGAACGTCAACTCGATGTCGCACAACCTCACCACGCAGGTGCGCAACATCTCCGAGGTGACGACGGCCGTCGCGGCCGGCGACCTCACGAAGAAGATCGACGTCAACGCCCAGGGCGAGATCCTGGAGGTCAAGACGACGGTCAACACCATGGTGGACCAGCTGTCGGCGTTCGCCACGGAGGTCACCCGCGTCGCACACGAGGTGGGCAGCCAGGGCCAGCTGGGCGGTCAGGCCAAGGTCGACGGCGTCTCGGGTACGTGGAAGCAGCTCACCGACAGCGTCAACGGGCTGGCGGGCAACCTCACCACCCAGGTGCGCGCCATCGCCGAGGTGGCCAGTGCCGTCGCCGAGGGCGACCTGACCCGCAACATCCAGGTCGACGCCCGCGGTGAGATGGAGCAGCTCAAGGACAACATCAACCTGATGGTGTCCAACCTGCGCGAGACCACCGCCACCCAGCGGGACGCCGACTGGCTCAAGTCCAACGTCGCCCGCATCTCCGGCCACATCCAGGGCCACCGCGACCTCAGGGAGCTGGCCCGCCTCATCATGACCGAGGTGACGCCGCTCATCGGGGCGCAGCACGGAGCCTGCTACCTGCCCGAAGCCCAGGACGACCAGGAGAACTTCCAGTTCTACGCGGGCTTCGGCTTCGACCCGGGGGAGAGCCGCCGCCGCGTCCGCAAGGGCGTCGGGCTCATCGGCGAGGCACTGGCCCAGCAGGTGGAACAGCAGGTGGGCAACATTCCGCCGGGGTACGTGAAGGTCGAGTCGGGCCTGGGCGAGGCCTCGCCCCGCAACCTGTACATCCTCCCGATCGTCTCGGAGGGGCGCGCCCTCGGCGTCGTGGAGTTCGCCTCCTACGACGAGTTCCGCGAGATCCACAAGAACTTCCTGCGGCAGCTGGTCGCCCTGCTCGGCACGACGATCAACACCATCCTGGCCAACAACCGCACCGAGCACCTGCTGGAGCAGTCACAGCAGCTCACCAGCCAGCTGCGGGAACGCTCCAACGAGCTCCAGCGCCAGCAGGAGGAGCTGCGGGGCAAGAACGCCGAACTCCGGCAGAAGGCCACCCAGCTCGCCAACCAGAACCGGGCGATCGAGCTCCAGAACCAGCAGATCCAGCGTTCCAGGAACGCGTTGGAGGAGCGGGCGCACCAGCTCCAGGTCTCCTCCAAGTACAAGTCCGAGTTCCTGGCGAACATGTCGCACGAGCTGCGCACGCCACTGAACAGCCTGCTGATCCTGGCGCGCCTGCTCGCCGACAACGGGGAGCAGAACCTCTCGCCCAAGCAGGTCGAGTTCGCCCAGACCATCCACAAGGCGGGCAGCGACCTGCTGCTGCTCATCGACGAGATCCTCGACCTGTCCAAGGTGGAGGCGGGCCGTGCGGAGGTCCAGCCGAGCGAGGTGTCCATCGAGCAGTTGGTGGACTACGTCGAGGCGACCTTCCGCCCGGTCACGGGGGAGCAGGGGCTCGCGTTCGCGGTCGACGTGTCGCCGGACATCCCGGGGACGCTGTGGACCGACGAGCAGCGGCTCCAGCAGATCCTGCGCAACCTGCTGTCCAACGCGGTCAAGTTCACGTCGCAGGGCGAGGTGCGCCTCCTCATCGAGCCCGCGTGGGCGCTGGAGGACACCGACCTGGAGATGTTCGTGGAGAACGAGGAGGTCATCGCCTTCACGGTCGCGGACACCGGGATCGGTATCGCCGAGGACAAGCTCCAGGTCATCTTCGAGGCCTTCCACCAGGGAGACGGCGGCACGTCCAGGCGGTTCGGCGGCACCGGCCTGGGGCTGTCGATCAGCCGGAACTTCGCCCGCCTGCTGGGCGGGGAGATCCGGGTGCAGAGCGTCGCGAACCAGGGGTCGACCTTCACCCTGCTGCTGCCGGTCCGCCTGCCCGAGGACGCCGGGGACCGGGACGACCGGGCGGTCGGCGGTGCGTCGTCGGTGCCCATGCTGGACACCGGACGAGGCGACGCGGACGCCTTCACGGACGCCTTCACGGACGCCTTCGGCCCGGGGAGCGGGAACGACGTCTCGCTGCACGACGACTTCGCCATGCCGGACGAGGACTTCGACGCGGCGGTGGCCGCCCTCACCGACATCGGTCACGAGCCGCTGCCGACGGTTCCGGTGCTCAAGGCGCCGGAACCGGCCGCACCGGCCGGCCACGAGACGGCGGAGGAGTCGAAGGAGGTCGAGGCGCGCACGGATCCCGAACGGCGCGCGATCCTGGCCGGCCAGCGGGTCCTCATCGTCGACGACGACGTGCGCAACGTCTTCGCCCTGACGAGCGCCCTCGAAGTACAGGGGCTGGAGGTCCTCTACGCGGACAACGGCCACGCGGGCATCGCCAGGCTGGAAGCCAACGAGGACATCTCCCTGGTCCTCATGGACGTGATGATGCCGGAGCTGGACGGCAACCAGACGACCCAGCGAATCCGGGAGATGCCGCAGTTCGCGGACCTGCCGATCATCTCGCTCACCGCCAAGGCCATGCAGGGGGACCGCGAGCGCAGCCTCGCGGCGGGTGCCACGGACTACGTGACCAAGCCCGTCGACCTGGACCACCTGCTGGACGTCATGAGGCGCTGGCTCACCGCGGGCCGCGAGGAGACCATCGCCGGAGCGGCTGCCCAGGACGCCGCCGCCGCGGCGGCGTCCGACAACACCGGAACCGACGGTTCCGGAGGAGGCGAGCCGGGGGGCGAAGACGCGGAGGGCGCGCAGAAGGGGCAGAATGACGCGACCGCCGGTAACGGTAACAACACCCGCACCAGCACCAGGGATAACACCGACCCGAACGGGGACACTGGCACCAGCACCCCGACCGAAGACCTGGAGTAACCCGAAGTGACCCAGAAGGCCAACATCCTTCTCGTCGACGACCGCGACGAGAACCTGATCGCGCTGGAGGCCGCCCTCACGTCCCTCGACCAGAACCTGGTCCGTGCGAACTCCGGTGAGGAGGCGCTCAAACACCTCCTGGGCACCGACTTCGCGGTCATTCTGCTCGACGTGGTCATGCCGGGAATGGACGGGTTCGAGACCGCCGCGCACATCAAACAGCGTGAGAAGACCAAGGACGTGCCGATCATCTTCCTGACGGCCCAGGAGATCGACCGGCACCAGGTCTTCCGCGGCTACGCGTCGCGCGCGGTGGACTTCCTGCTCAAACCGTTCGACCCGTGGGTGCTGCGTTCCAAGGTCGAGGTGTTCGTGGAGCTGCACCAGCTCAAGGCGCAGATGCGCGAACAGGCCCGCGCCCTCCAACGGGACCTCGGACAGGAGACCGGAGAGCCGGGCAAGGTGCTGGCCGAACAGCTGGCACAGCGCGCCCGCCAGGTACAGTCCGACCTCGCGGAGCTGCGCGAGCACATCGTCACCAACTACCAGGACGTGGACCAGCCACTGGTCAACGGCGTGCGGAGGATGGACCGCTCCGTGGCGCAGCTGACCACGCTGGTGGACACCCTGCACGGCCCCGAGTAGGTGTGCCTGCTGCTGTGCTTGTTGTGGGGCTCCGCTGTGTTTGTTTTGGGGCTCCGCTTCGCTTCGCCCCGGGTTCGGGCGCCCCGAAGCCGGAATGCTTCGTGCTTGTTTTGGGGCTCCGCTTCGCTTCGCCCCGGGTTCGGGCGCCCCGAAGCCGGAATGCTTCATCCTCGTCTGCGCCTGACGCTCGTTCCTCGCTAGCGGCTTGACTCGTCTTGCAGCATCCCGGCGGCGCCCTCACGGGTACCCCTCTGGGGTTGGGGGTGGTTGTCTCGTGGGGTGCGGGGGGCTTGGTTTGTCTTGCGGCATTCTGGCGGCGACCCCTCTGGGGTTGGGGGTGGTTGTCTCGTGGGGTGCGGGGGGCTTGGTTTGTCTTGCGGCATTCTGGCGGCGCCCTCACGGGTACCCCTCTGGGGTTGGGGGTGGTTGTCTCGTGGGGTGCGGGGTGGCTCGTGTGGTTGTGCGGCCTTCCGGCGGCGCTCTCACGGGTACCCCTCCGGGCGGGTTGACCGCGCCCCGGTCCCGGAGTCAGGCGGAGGGGCGGGGAGGCAGCGCGAGCCCGATGTGCTCGCCGATCTCCTCGATGAGGCCGAGGTCGGCCAGGCGGAAGCTGCTCCGGTTGCTGCGGCGGATCAGGGTGAGAGCGCCGCGTACGCCACGGCTCCCCCGGAGCGGGACGGAGAGGATCGACCCGGCCCCGAGCACTGCCAGGAGGGGGGCACCCGACGCGGCCACCCCCAGCACCGACTCGTCCTCGATGAGCGGGAACAGCAGCGACTGGCCCCGGCTGAGCACCTCCCCGGGGATGTCGGACCCTCCGGGCGCCACCGCCGCGACCTCCTCCCGCAGTCCGGGAGCCGCGTCGGGAGGGCCGGCGACGACGGCGCGCCGGGCGACCCCGGGGTCGGTGGGAAGGTCGCACACGTCCACGACCACCCAGTCCGCGTAGGAGTCGGCGAGCAGGTCGGCGGCGTCGGCCAGGGCGAGCGGCTTTCCGGCCCCGCCGGGGCCCGCGGAGCGCAGCAGCAGCCGCGTCATACGGGTCAGCACGTCCAGCCGGCGCGCGGCCAGGACCACGACCTGGTCCTCCACCTCCGGTTCGAGCGGGGAGGGTCCCTCCTCCTCGGTACCGTTCATCGGCGGCGCCATCGCCACCAGGACCAGCGGGTTCGGCTCGGTGGGCAGTTCCACCCGGGTGAGGGTGAGGTGGACGTCCTCCGCCCACCCCCGCTGCGCCAGCCTGGTTCCCAGGGAGGCCGGCCCGTCACCGCGCAGCACCGCGGCGAGCCAGGACTGCATCGCGGCCCGCTTGCGCAGGTCCACGAAGTGGGCGAAGGGCTTGCCGGTGAGGTAACCGGGCGCGCTGCCGAGCTGGGCGGCGCCCGCGTTGTTGATCCGGCGGACGTACCCCTCGTGGTCCAGGAGGACGACCGGGACGCTCAACTCCGTGAACACCGCACGGAGCAGCGTGCGGTCGTCGTCGTGCTGGCGGCGCGGTCCGGGCTGGCTGTGGGACCGCGCCAGCTGTGCCCCCGCGTCGTTGAGCAGGCGCTCCGCGTACTCCAGCTCCGCCAGGGCCGCCTCGGCGGTGCCCTGGGCGTCGTCCGGGTACATGGTGTGCGTGTTTCGGAGGGCGCTTATCCGCTCGCTGAGAGCAGTGGTCTCGCGTTGCAGCCCGGCGAGGTTCTCCGACACGCTCAGGTCTCCCGTCGTGGCTGGTCTCTCCCGGATGTCCGGGTCGATGGTCCCCCAAGGTTACGGTTAGTGGGCGAGCCCCCGACGCGGAAGGAGGGCCCACCGTGTGGATCGAACGCCTGGCCCGCGACATCGGTGCCCTCGGACAGCTGGAGAACACCACCCTCGAACGCGCCCTCGACCAGATGAGCAGGGCAGCCGCCGTCGGGGTCCCCGGTTGCTCGGCCGCCCTCGTGGTGGTCTGGCGCGAGGTCGAGGGACCCGACGGGTCGGTCCGCCACGTGGTGACCGACTACGGTGCCTCCCACGCCGACCTCTCGGTCGCCTTCGAGCACCAGTACACGACCGACCAGGGTCCGACGGTGGAGGCCGTTCGGGAGATGTCCCAGGTCAGGGTCGGTGACGTGCTCAGGGAGCCCCACCGGTGGCCGCGCTACACCAGCATGGCGGTCCAGTGCGGTGACCGGTCCTCCATCACCCTGCCCAGCCTGCTGCTCGGAGACGGCGCCGACGACGGCCGCGTGGTCACGTTCGGGGTGCACTCCGGCCGCGCCGACGCCTTCGACGAGCAGGTCGTCGCCCCGCTCACCGCCCTGCTGGCGGAGCACGCGGCCGCGGCCCTGCACGCGGTCGGCCGCCAGGCGGACGTGGCGCGGGAGACCGCGCACATGCGCCGGGCGATGTCCGCGCGCACGCTCATCGACCAGGCCAAGGGCATCATCATGCACGCACGCGGCTGCGACGCGGACACGGCTTTCGCCTCGTTGCGGGAGGTCGCCCAGCGCAACCGCAAACGGGTCGTGGACGTAGCCAGGGAACTCGTCATCGAGAACACGGCGGGTGACGAGTCCCGAGCGTGATCGAAAACCGCCATGATGAGGCTCCTACCCGCAGCGACAAGGAGAAGCGACCGTGACGTCAGACATCTCGATCCGCCGCGAGCACGACGTCGTCGTCGTCGCGCCCGTGGGGGAGATGGACGCGGTGACCTCTCCCGGCCTGGCCGACGTCCTGGAGGGCGTCCTGGCCGCCGACCGCCCGCGTGGCGTGGTGGTCGACCTCGCCAAGGTCGGCTTCTGCGACTCGCGCTGCATCGGGGTACTCGTCGCCGCCTACCGGCGCAGCCGCGACCTGGACGTGGGGTTCATGGTCGCCGAACCGCAGCAGCAGGTCAACCGCCTGTTCGTGATAGCGGGGATCGACCAGGTCATCCCGATCGTGCCGAGCACCGCAGGGGCAGTCGACTCGCTCAGAAGCTGAGCGCGCCGAGCCCGTCCACGAAGTGGAGCCGCACCGTCGAACCCTCGCCGTTCCCGCTGATCTCCATGAAGTCGCAGATCTGCCGTGTGATCCAGAGCCCGTAACCGCGCGGGCGCATGCTGTCTACGGGGCGGTAGCCCGCCAGCGGGTCGGCGAGGCCCCCGTGCTCGTCGAACACGTCGCACACCCACCTGTCCGGACCCCGCCAGACGCTGACGGAGCCCTTGCCCGCCCCGTGTTCCAGCACGTTCGCGGCCAGCTCGTTCACGGCCACCACCAGGCCCTCGGCCCGGTGCGGCGCGATCGGCAGGGACACGCAGAGGGCGGTCAGCTCCCGGCGCAGCCGGGGCAGGGACATCCCGATCTCCAACCGGTGCACGGGCCCGGTTGCCGACAGGGGCTCCGGTGCGTCCGGTCTCGCACCGGACGCCGCCGTGCCCAGGTAACCGGGGTTGGGGCGGGGGCCGTCGGGCCCGACCATCGCCGGATGGGTGGCGCGCACCGCGGCACGGGCCCCCGCGGTGAGGGCCCGTGCGTCGTAAGCACACAGCAGTCGCAGGCGCAGGGGGGCCAGCGCCGTGCACAGGACCGACTCCAACCGCCGCCACTCGCGTGACTCCATCGCCTCGGAGGAGGACGGAGGCTCCGCCACCAGCGTCACGGGTTCATGGATGAGGGCCAGGCGGTGCAGGGCCGCCAGGGCGCGTCCAGGGGCTTCGTAGAGCCCGTCCCTGTCGATCACGTGGACACGTGCGCCCTCCGACGGTGTCAGGGAGTCGACGAGCACGGCGGCACGGGCACCGGAGACGGCGAGGACCGCGTGGGCGTTCTCGCCCAGCGCGGACCGCAGCCGATCCCGGGCCGTGTCGAGGAACAGCCCTTCGTCGTCGAAGAGGAGTCCCTCGTGGTCGAAGGTCATCGGGGCACGGCTCCGCGCCCCGGCGGCGGCCCGGAGGGGGTTCCGCCGTGCTCGGGGCGCGGACACACGAGGGGAGTGGGAGACCACACGGATCAGCGAGCGGCTCCGGACAGCAGGAGGCCGTCCACTTCGTCGGCGCCCTCGTCCTCCTCCGCCTGCTGCGGGAGGGCCCGCTCGTAGGCGATCGCGGTCTCCACGGCGATCCGCTGCCACGTGAACCGCGAGCGGGCGCGGTCCACGGCGGCGATCCCGTACGCGGTGCTCATGGTCGGGGTGCTGAGCACGGCGCGCACGGCGCGGGCGACCTCGTCCGGGCGGCCGAACCGCATCAGCACACCGCTGGTGCGGTGCAGGACCGCCCCCGGGGTCGCTCCGGTCGCGGTGGCCACGACGGGAAGTCCGCAGGCCATGGCTTCCAGGACGGCCCCGCCGTAGGGGTCGTAGGAGGCCGCGGACACGTACACGTCCGCGGAGCGCAGCAGGCGCGGCAGCTCCTTGCGCTCGACCGGTCCGACCAGGTGGACGCGGTCGTCGACCCCGGCCTCCTTGGCCAGGACCTCGACCCTGCGGGCGTTCTCGTCGAGGGCGACGTCGAGGTCCTCGGCGGTGGAGACGACCAGCAGCTCGGCCTCGGGAAGGCGGGTCATGGCCTCGACGAGGCGGTCGGCGCCGCCCGCCTCGGTCAGGGAGGTGACCGACACCAGCCGTGCGCGCTCCTCCCGACGCGAGGTCCAGTGGTCGGCGGACGTGCCGCCCTCCATGCTGAAGTGGTCGGCGTCCACGCCGAAGGGGACGACGCTCACGTGGTGGCGGGGCACGCCCAGGCGGGCGAGCTCACCCTGCTGGTCGGTGGAGTTGACCAGGACGTGATCGGCGCGGGAGGCGAGGATCGTCTCCATGCGGGCGCGTTCCGGGTGGTGGGCCAGCCCGGAGCGCTGTTCGCTGGCGTTCAGGGAGTGGAAGGTCTGGACGATGGGGGTGCCGCTCTGGTCGCCCTCGCTGCGCGCCTGGGCGTGCAGCGCCGCCAGACCGCTGGTCCAGCCGATGGCGTGCAGGACGTCGGGGGTGTCCTCGTCCAGGACGGCGGCGAGGGCGGTGCCGAAGGCGCCGGTGTGCTCGGCGTGCTCCTCGGCGGAGAGCGGCCGGGCGGGTCCGGCATCGAGGTAGGAGACGGAGACGCCCCGCGCCATCCGGGTGCGTCCGTCCGGCTGCCCGGGGTCACTGCGACGGGAGTAGACCGTCACCTTGTGGCCGAGCTTGGCCAGCTGCCTGGAGAGCGCGCAGATGTGCAGGCTCGCCGGGCAGGCGGGCTCGCCCCGGTGGGCGGGGAGGGGGTTGGCGTGTTCGGCGATCATGGCGATCTTCACTGGGCTGAACTCCTTGGGCGGGAACGGTGCCCGTCGTGGGTGCGAAGGCCCGAGGTGACTCCGGAGCGGGGATCGGAATCTTCCGGGGCGGGACGGTGGCTGTGCGACCCGGGAAAGGGCGGGCGCACGGTGCGGGGTCGTCCGCGCACAGCGGGTGGTGGGCGCCCGGCAGCGTTGAGGACCGTGCGCACGGAGGGCACACGGTTGCCGCGGGGCGGACCGAGGGAGGAAAGAGGGAAGGGCAGACGCACGGAGATCACACCAAACGACCGTCGAAGGAGATCGAGCGCCACCGGGCGCGACGGAGTCGCGGTGCACGGGGCGGGTCGTGTGTGTCTGCGTCTTAGACACCCAACGGCGCCCATTCTGCCAGACGCCCCAAGCGCGGACAACGTACGGCCGATCTCGCACCGTGCCCCAACGCGGCTTCGGGGCGGACCGTAATCCCCCGAGACCCGCTGTGCGCTGCGGGTTCTCCGCACCGGCCGATCGGCCCTGTCGGGTACGCCTGGACGCCGCTACTGTCGGACCGGAACAACGGAAGGCCGCCTCACACACCGGGTGCACATCCGTCACAGCACTTTTGTCGGCCGGAACCGGTGCGGGAACTGCATATCCGGGTGTTTTCCGCCATGATGTACGCGGATTTTGACCGACTCCAGCAGTAGGTCGGTACGGTTACAGAATCCAGACGTTGAACGGGACTCGACCAAGGTCCGGCGCGTGGCGCCGGGCAACCGGCCACGGCCGACGAAACGGGAGGAAGGGCGTATGGGTGTCGCTGGTGGGGAAGTCATTGTCACGGCCCTCACGCACCGGGGCGCTATCCGCCCCGCCAACGAGGACGCCGTCGTCATGGGTGCCCTCACCGTCGCCAGTGCGAACATGACCTCGCCGGTCCGCTGTGTGCTGCCGGTGAGCGAGCCCGTCATCCTGGCGGTCGCCGACGGGATCGGCGGACAGGCCGCAGGGGAGATCGCGTCGGAGCACGCCGTGCACCGCATGGCCGAGATGGGGCCGCGGCTCAACGGCCCCGAGGAGATCGCCCAACTGCTGAGCAACATCGACGAGGAGATCAAGGACCACGCCCTCCAGCACACCGAGTTCTCCGGGATGGGGACCACGGTCGCTGGCGTCCTGCTCAACAGCGACGGCAACTTCTGGTTCAACGTCGGAGACTCCCGCACCTACCGCCTGGAGGGCCGCCGTCTGAGGCAGCTCTCCGAGGACGACTCCCCCGCACTTCCTCCCTCGGAGGACGGCCGCCCGGTCACCACCAACTTCATCACCCAGTCCCTGGGCGGCAGCTCCGGCGGTTCGATGGTCCCGCACGTGGGGCGCGACGACGCTGCCGACCCGAGCGCGTGGCTCATGTGCAGTGACGGGCTGTCCGACCTCGTCATCCCCGAGGATATGGAGCGGATGATCGCGGAGGCGGGCAGTGACGAGGCCGCCGTGCACGCCCTGTGGCAGGCCGCCATGGAGGCCGGCGGCAAGGACAACATCAGCATCCTCCTGGCCCGCCGCGTCTGAGTCCGGCTCCGGCACGCGCCGGGCACGGGTCCATGCCCGTGGGACCCGGTCCGGCGGGAGCCGAGGACGAAGGGGCCCGTACACCGCGCGGTGTACGGGCCCCGTCGTGTTCACGGGCCACGCGGGCCCGAGCGACTCCTACCTCTGGTCACCGTTGCCCGGGCGGTTGCGCATGCGGGAGAGGACGAGCACCACCGCACCGATGCCCGCGACCGCGACCACGGCGACCACGGCCAGTGCCGTCAGGGAGACACCGCCCCCGTCGGTCTCCTCGGCGGAGACCTCCTCCGCCGCGGGCTCCTCGGCGGGCTCGTCGGCCTCCTCGGCGGAGGGCGGCCCGCTCTCTCCCGCCTCGGGCTCCGGGGCCGCGGCCGCCACGGCCTCCTCCGTGACCGTGAACGCCAGGCTCTCCTGGATGGGGTGGCCGTCGGAGGACACGACACGGAACCCGATGGTGTACTCACCGGCCTGGTCCAGCGGGCTCAGCGCCACGGACACGTCCACGTCGTCGAACGTGAGCTCGCCGTCCTCGTAGGTGGTCTCGCCGTCCGGCCCCGTCACGACGACGGCGCTGCCGCTCCCACCCTCCATCGGCGCGTTGTTGAAGGTCAGCACGACCTCATCGGGGACGGTCTCCAGGGTCTCCCCGTCCTCGGGGGAGGACCCGGTCAGCACGTCGTGGGCCAGTGCGGGCGAGGGCGCCAGTGCCAGGGCGGCGACGGCCAGGGGCGCCAGGAGGACGGTGGCCGCGCGCGGGAACAGGCGGGGAGCGGCCCCGGTCTCGGGGGCGGGGGAACTGCTGCTGGTGGTGGTCATGTTCTTCTCTCAGCGTTCGTGTTCGGTTCGGGCCCGGTGCACGGGTCTCCTCCGGGGAGGGGGTGCGCGGGGCGGGCCCCTCAGGCGGCGAGGGCGTGCGAACCGGGAGGACCCCGCGGTCGGTGCGCCGAGGGCGGGGCGGGGGAGGGCGCCGGGGAACGGTCCGGGTACCGGACCGGCGAGGGGGCGCCGAACACGAGGCCGGGGACGAGCAGCGGCGGCACCGCGCGGGCGAGCAGAGCGGCCAGGAACCACAGGGCCGCCTCGCCGTGGGCGAGCAGTGCCGAGGCGAGCAGGGCGGCCCACAGGTGCGCCAGCAGCATGCCGGGTGCGAAGCCGAGCGCGTGCGCGAGGATCCCGTGGCCGGTGTGGTCGGAGTCGGCGCCGAGGGCGCCGAAAGCGGGATCCGCCGACCCCTGGAGGACGAGGTGCAAGGCGACCTGGACCGTCGCCATGACGGCGAGGATGTCGCCGAAGCCGCGCATGGAGCGGGTGAAGAGCCAGAGCACGGGGAAGAGCACCGCGGTCGCCGCGGCGAACCCGCCGGCGGAGGCGGGGACCTCCGCCCACAGGTTGTGGCCGCCCCAGGCGAGCCCGGTGCACGCCGCGGCGAGGGACGCCGTGCGTGTGAGGCGGAGTGTGCCGTGAGCGGGTCGCACGTGAACGAACCTAGGCCGTGCCCCGAGGGGCCGCAAGATCCCCCAAAGGTGAGAACCGCGCCTTTCCGTTCGCGGCACGGGGCGGCACGGGGCGGGGCTCCGCGGTGCGGCACCTCACGGCTCCGGTCGGGCCGGCAGCCCTTCGCATCACGGTGCGGGCGCCCGGAGCGCTTCTCTCGTCAGGCCCCACCGGGTCGGGCTTCGCACATCGCCCCGGGCGAGACCGCCCGGGCGGGCGCTCCGACCCGAAAGCCTTCCGGACAACACTTCCTAACTGGCCGGTACGAGCTCGCGCCGCATGTAGCGGCGCTGCTCGGGGGTGGTGCCACCCCAGACCCCGTGAGCCTCGCCGGAGCGGAGGGCCCACCGCAGGCACTCCTGGCGCACAGTGCAGCTGCCGCAGACGGCGACGGCCTGTTCGGTGTCGGCGCGCCCGATCCCGGTGCTGCTCACCGGGAAGAAGATCTCCGGGTCGTACGAGCGGCAGTTGCCCTGCTCGACCCAGTCCTCGCTCTCGTGGTACAGGCGGTTCACGGGACGCCTCCGATCCGTGGCTTGGTCCATGGTCCTCGGACCGCGCCGTGTTCCCACGGCGAGGCCCGCACCCTCCGCCTCGCCGAGGTTCCCGTCGACCGGTGGAACTGCGGCGAAGCGATGCGACTAAGTGTAGTACTACATGAGGTCGTACTACACGGAGTCTGCTGCAAATCCACCGAATCATCAAGAGCCTTCGCCCGTGTCGGGGTTCCGCCCCGTCGGGTGCGTGCCCGTCCCGGGCCGCGCGTGCGGGGCGTACCGGTACTGGAGGGGGTGAAGGAAATTCCAGCGCACAGACCTTTTTCTGCGCCCCAGCGCGTAGCGTGTGACCTGAGCCGCCATCTGACCGGGTGTTATGTCGCGAGGTTCCCACCGAATTGATGTGACTTAACGCACGCTTAATATTGCTTGGTATGACTCTATGTTTGACCCTGTCGGTCGGCCGCCGCGCGAGGTGACGGCTCCGAGGCCGCGCGCCTGGCGGGCCCGGTCCGATCGCCGAAGTGCCTGATCAACAGGGTGTGGATGGCGGAACCCGCGCCTTCGGGACACCCCTCGAAGGCCCTGCTCGGGGCTCTGGTCCGCTGCTAAATAAACGGGCCATACCCGATGCGAACCTCTCCAAACATCTGCGCGGAATCTCTCCGGAACCTCATTGACATTCGTTCGCTAAGTTCGATCGACGTGCCACATCTACGAACGAACCTCCAAGCACGCGACCGAACTGACACCGGGGCCGAGAGCCCTGAGACCACAGAGGCCGCGGGCCGTGGGGACGTGTGCCTAGCGCACCCCTCCCCGGAGGACGGGCCGCACATGTGGCGGCTGGCTCGGGAGACGGGAATGGATGTCAACTCCCCGTACGCCTACGCACTCTGGTGCAGGGACTTCGCTGCGACCAGCGTCGTCGCACGCGACGACGCCGGCCGTGTCGCGGCCTACGTCACCGGGTACGTGCGTCCCGACAGCCCCGACACGTACTTCCTCTGGCAGGTCGCCGTCGACTCCGCCTTCCGCGGACAGCGGCTGGCCCGCCGGATGCTCGACTTCATCGGTGACCAGATCACCGACCGTGGTCTGCGCTACCTCGAAGCGACCGTCACACCCGACAACACCGCTTCGCGCGCACTGTTCGCGTCGTTCGCCCGGGACCGGGGTGCCGAGGTCGTGTGGAGTCCGCTCCTGACCGGGGAACACTTCCCCCAGGAGGGCGACGCCCCGCACGATCCCGAGGACCTGGTACGCATCGGCCCCTTCGACCCGACCGGGTCAGGGGCATGACGACCATCCGCAGCGGATCGACCGATCCCGACCCACCCCGTCGTCCAAGCCATGAGCCCACGAACCTGGGGAAAGGAACCGAGGTACACACGATGGAGACCTTCCAGCGCCTGGAGTCCGAAGTCCGCGGATACTGCCGGAACTGGCCGGTCGTCTTCGACAGGGCGGTCGGAAGCCATGTCTACGACGAGACCGGTAAGCCCTACCTCGACTTCTTCGCGGGAGCGGGCTCGCTCAACTACGGGCACAACCACCCCGAGCTGAAGACCTCGCTCATCGAGTACCTGACGGACGACCGCATCGTCCACAGCCTCGACGCGTACAGCGTGGCCAAACGCGACTTCCTGCAGACCTTCGACGAGATCGTCCTCAAACCGCGGGACCTCGACTACAAAATCCAGTTCCCCGGCCCGGCGGGCAACAACGCCGTCGAGGCCGCGCTGAAACTGGCCCGCAAGTACACCGGCCGCTCGACGATCGTGAACTTCACCAACGGCTTCCACGGCATGACCCTGGGCGCCCTGGCCGTCACCGGCAACTCGATGAAGCGCGGTGGGGCGGGAGTCCCGCTCGACCACGTGGCCACGATGCCGTTCGACAACTACCTCGACGGCCGCACGCCCGACTTCCTGTGGCTGCGCAGCCTGCTGGACGACAGCGGCAGCGGCCTGGACAAGCCGGCCGCGGTCATCGTCGAGGCGATCCAGGGCGAGGGCGGCATCAACGTCGCCAGTGCCCAGTGGCTGCGCGAGCTCTCCGATCTCTGCCGCGAGTACGAGATCCTCATGATCGTCGACGACATCCAGATGGGCTGCGGCCGCACCGGAGACTTCTTCAGCTTCGAGGAGGCCGGGATCACCCCGGACATCGTCACGCTGTCCAAGTCCATCAGCGGTTACGGCCTTCCCATGGCGCTCACCCTGTTCAAGCGCGAGCTGGACGTGTGGGAGCCGGGCGAGCACAACGGCACCTTCCGCGGTTTCAACCCGGCGATGGTGACCGGGGCCGAGGCGCTGCGCCGCTTCTGGAGCGACGACGCCTTCGCCGCCTCCACCAAGGCCAAGGGCGACATGGTCGCCGCCCGCCTGGGGGAGATGGCCTCCGAGCACTCCGACTTCGGGGCGCACGTGCGCGGTCGCGGCCTCGCCCGCGGTCTGGCCTTCGAGCAGCCCGGAATCGCCAAGAAGCTCGCGGCCGAGTCGTTCGACCGCGGCCTGCTCCTGGAGACCTCCGGTCCCGAGGACGAGGTCGCGAAACTTCTTCCGCCGCTCACCTCGACGGAAGAGGAACTCACCGCCGGGCTTGACATCATGGCTGACGCGGCCCGTTCCGCGGTCAAGGTGGCCCAGCCCGCCTAGGGGAGACCCTGGCAGCGGTTCCACATCCACGCGGTACGGGGTCGGACGGCATCCCTCAGGGGGGTCGTCCGGCCCCGCGCCGCGTCGCCCCACCCGAGCAAGGCGCAGCAGCGCGTTTCAAGGAGGAAACCAGTGATCGTTCGCAGCATGGACGAGATCAACGACACCGAGGCCGACATCAAGACGGAGAACTGGCGCAGCCGCCGGATCATCCTGGCCAAGGAGAAGGTGGGTTTCTCCTTCCACGAGACCGTCCTGTACGCGGGCACCGAGTCGACCTTCTGGTACGCCAACCACGTCGAGCTCGTGCACTGCATCGAGGGCGAGGCGGAGCTGACCAACGAGGAGACCGGGGAGAAGCACACCATCACCCCGGGCACCCTCTACCTCCTCAACGGCCACGAGAAGCACACGGTCCGCCCCAAGACGGACTTCCGCGTGCTGTGCGTGTTCAACCCGCCCGTGACCGGGCGTGAGGTCCACGACGAGAACGGTGTCTACCCGCTCGTCGTCGAGGAGGACGCCCCCGCGTAGGGCGCCACACGGCAGGAGGTGGGCGGGGTCCGCGTGGCGGACCCCGCCCACGGTCGTCACCTGGGTTTTGATGATCCTCTCTGGAGCGGGACTCGGGGGCGGGGTGAGGGGAGAACAGCGCATCGGTGAGTCGACACCCCAGTGTGACCGGGTTCCGGACCCAGGGTCACCAGTCACAGGTGACCCGCCCTGAGCAGGTGGAAAGCCGGGTAACCCGACGACCGCGTATCCATAACCAGTGCATAACGGACTAAACATGTCTTGTTACTGCTGAGTGTGCTCGGGGAGAGAGACCCCGTACCAGCGCCGCCGCTCCGTGTCCCGACCGGCGGCCGCAGCCGCGGTCCAGCGCCGCGCACCGCCCGCACCAGGCGTCCCACCATCCGAATGCGCGGCGCACCCGCCCTGTGCTCTGGGCGGGAGCGTCGCTCTCGCGAACCATCGAGGAGCAGTCGTGAAGAAGCAGGTACCAGCGATCAGCCGAGGCACCTGGGGCCGCCGAGACGCACTCCGACTGGGAGGGGTGGGGCTCGCCACGGTCGGTCTCGCCGCCTGCACCCGTGTCGACGGGGGCGGAGGCGGGGAGGAAGGGGGGCAGTCCACCCTGGAACGCCTGCGTGAACAGGGCTTCGTGAGCGTCGGCCTCGCCAACGAGATCCCGTTCGGCTTCATCGACGGCAGCGGAGCGCCCGCCGGGCAGTCCCCGGCCGTGGCCCAGGCGGTCTTCGAGGAGCTGGGCGTTCCCGAGATCCAGCCGACCCCCGTCACCTGGGACGGCCTGATCCCCGGACTCCAGGCGAATCGCTTCGACATCCTCGCCGCCGGCGTGTTCATCACGCCCGACCGCTGCGAGCAGGTCGCCTTCAGCGAGCCGACCGCGACGTCTCCGGAGGCCTTCCTCGTCAACGAGGGCAACCCCGAGGACATCCAGCACTTCACCTCCTTCGTGGACAACCCCGACCTGACCGTGGCCGTCCTCAACGGCTCGGTCGAGCAGAGCTACGCCGAGCACTTCGGGGTGCCCGAGGGTCAGATGGAGCTCATCCCCGACCAGACCACCGGCTACGAGCTGTTGGAGTCGGGCCGGGTCGACGCGATGTCCATGCTCAAGGTCTCCCACGAGTACCTCCTCATCGACCGCGGCGGCCCCTTCGAGGTGACCGAGGCGTTCTTCCCGGAGATCGACGGCCGGGAGGAGAAGGGCTGGGGCGGTCTGTGCGTCCGTCAGGACGAAACCGAGCTCCTGGAGGAGATCAACCGCGTCATCGCCGAGTTCAAGGAGAGCGGACGCCTCCTGGAACTGGGCGAGGAGTGGGGCTTCACCGAGGCGGACCTGCCCGACGACGCGACCACCGCCGAACTCTGCGAGGGATGACCACGACGTGGAATTCCTGATCGAGCAGCTACCCCGATATCTCGACGGCGCTCTGATCACCATCCAGCTCACCGTTGGTGGCAGTGCGCTGGCCTTCGTGCTCGCCATGGCCTTCGGAATCCTGGGCACCATGCGGCACTGGCTGCCCAGAGCCGTGGCCACGGTCTACGTGGAGGTCTTCCGAGGGATCGCCGCACTGGTCCTGATGTTCTGGATGGCGTACGCCCTGCCGTTGGTGTCCGGCTTCAAGCTGGACGACACCTTCGCGGCGATCGTCGCCCTGGGCATCAACGTCGGTGCCTACGGCGCCGAGGTGGTGCGCGCGGCCATCAACGCCGTGCCCAAGGCCCAGGTCGAGGCGACCGTCGCGCTGAACATGTCGTGGCTCCAGAGGACGCGCCTGGTGGTGCTCCCGCAGGCGTGGGCGCAGATGCTGCCCACGTTCGGCAACCTCGTCATCGAGCTCATGAAGGCCACCGCGGTGGCCTACCTCATCGGTGTGGCCGACCTGACGGCCGTGGCACAGCAGATCCGCTCCGCCACGGGTGAGACGGTCCTGGCCTTCACCGGGGCCCTCATCCTCTACTACCTGATCGCGCAGGTGCTGATCTTCGGCATGCGACTGCTCGAACGCCGCGCCAACCGCAAGCTCGGGCGGACCCCGCCCGGAGGCACCGGTCTGCTGGCGCTCCTGCGGCCCCCGTCCGCGAGCACGAAGGTGGGTGTCGCCAAGTGATCTGGGACTTCGAGTTCACCCTGGAGGTCATGCCCGACCTCCTGCGCGGTCTGTGGGTCACCATCCAGGCCACCGTGTTCGGCTACCTGATCGCCCTGTCGCTGGGCCTGGTGATCGCCATCGTCCGCCGGGTCCCGGTGTTCGGGGCGATCGTCCACTTCGTGATGGAGTTCATCCGCACGACGCCGCTGCTGGTGCAGCTGGTCTTCGTCTTCGCCCTCGTACCGGCGGGGTTCTCCCCCCTGCTGGTCGGCATCATCGTCCTGGGCGTGCACTACGCGGCCTACACCGCCGAGGTGTACCGCTCGGGCATCGAGGGCGTGGCCAAGGGCCAGTGGGAGGCGGCGCGCGCGCTGAGCCTCCCGTCCCGGCGCACGTGGGGCGCGATCGTGCTGCCGCAGGCGATCCGCAAGGTCATCCCCGCGCTGGGCAACTACCTCATCGCGATGTTCAAGGACACCCCGCTGCTGTTCGCCATCACCGTCGTCGAGCTCTTGGCCACCGCCCAGCAGGTGGGCCAGGCGAGCTTCAAGATCGTGGAGGCGTTCACCCTCGTGGGCTTCCTGTTCCTCCTCGTGAGCATTCCGTCCGCGATCATCATCCGACGACTGGAGCGACGCTATGCCGCCGTCTGATACCCCAACGAACGCACAGACCCAGGGTGTCGGGGCCGAGGCCCAGGGGAACTCCCTGATCGTCTTCGACCAGGTGGTCAAGCGCTTCGGGGACCTCACCGTGCTCGACCACCTGGACTTCTCGGTCGACCCCGGCGAGCGGGTCACCCTGATCGGTCCCAGCGGTTCGGGCAAGACCACCATCCTGCGACTGCTGATGACCCTGGAGAAGGTCACCGAGGGCGTCGTCTGGGTGGGCGGCGAGCCTTTCAGCCACATGCCCCGCGGCGGTGCGGGAGGCCTGGCCCCGGCCAGCGAGAGCTACCTGCGCGAGCGCCGCAAGCGCATCGGCATGGTCTTCCAGCAGTTCAACCTGTTCCCGAACATGACCGTGCGGCAGAACATCATCGAGGCCCCGGTGCACGTCCTGGGGACCCCCAAGGAGCAGGCGAACGCGAAGGCGGAGGAACTGCTGGAACTGGTGGGCCTGGAGGACAAGATCGACGCCCACCCGACCCAGCTGTCCGGCGGTCAGCAGCAGCGCGTGGCGATCGCCCGCGCACTGGCGATGAGCCCGGAGATCCTCCTCCTGGACGAGGTCACCTCGGCGCTGGACCCTGAACTGGTCGCCGGTGTGCTGGACGTCCTGCGTGAGGTCGCCGAGAGCACGGACATCACCATGCTCTGCGTGACCCACGAGATGGGGTTCGCCCGCGACGTGTCGCACCGCGTGCTCATGTTCGACGCGGGTCAGATCGCCGAGGAGGGGACCCCGGAGCAGATCTTCGGCGACCCGCAGGAGGAGCGGACCAAGACGTTCCTCAAGTCGGTCCTGGACAACGGGGACTGACACGGGCTTTCGTCAGCCCCGCCGCCGGCCAGGACCAGTGCGGGTCAGGGAGAGTTCGCGCGGGGAGTCATCACGGGGCGGCCCCGAGCCGGTACACGGCTCGGGGCCGCCCCGCCCCGTCTCCCGGGCGAGGGCCCAAGACTGATGGCGACATACCGTAGTCACCAGGAAGCTTTTAGCTATCTCTTGGGCAGAATGAGAGTCCTGATACGGGAGGGGCTCTTGTGACCATGGTGCGAAGATGGGGGCTCGCCTGGTGGTCCGCCCTCGCCGTCCTGCTCGTCGCGGTGCCGATGCTCACCCACCCCGCTCTGCGCTCCGACGTCCTGGGCGACTCCGCCGTCCTCATCCTGATCTCCTGGACGCCGATGCTGGTCGGCGGCCTCCTCGCCTGGGCCCTGGTCAGGTGGTTCGGGGCCCGTGACGAACTGGACCGCAGGATCGCCGCGGCGATGGTCGGCCACCCGATCAATAGGGAACTGGTCTGGCTTGCGGCCTGCCTGGGCGGCTTCGTGCTGACCATGGTGCTGCTGTCGATGATCTTCGGCATGTACGAGGCGACGATCGGCGCCAACCTGGCGATGTCCGAGGCCCTGGTGTCCCGGCTGCTGTTCCTGTTCACCCTGCCGCTGCTGGCCATGGACCGCTCCGGTGTCACGATCGACGGGAAGGGCACCGCCATGCCGTCGGTCGCGCTGAAGGTGACCGAACCCTGGCGCTGGCTGGGCCTGCTCCCCGTGGGCGTCGCACTCGGCCTGATCGGCTACCTGCTCATCCCGCACACCGGGCTCCCCCGCCCGTCCTTCCCCCTGCTCGGTTTCGTGCTCGCCTTCGCCGTCGTCGCGGTCTGCGAGGAGATCTTCTTCCGGGGGATGGTGCAGAGCCGCCTGGAGATCCTCATGGGGCGGTGGGGCGGCATCCTGGCGACCTCGGTGGTCTTCGCGCTCACCTACGCGGTCATCCAGCCCTACGACGCGGTGTCGCAACTCACCGGGGTCGACCTCGTGTACGACACCGGGCTGGCCCTGCTCACCTACGCCTCCGCCGGCCTGCTGTACGGCTACCTGTGGGCCTGCTTCCGCAACACGTGGATCAACGTCATCATGCGGATCGGGATGTTCGTCATGATCATGCCGCCGAACCTTCGGATCGGCATCACTTAGCTCCCTTCGCGCGCGTCCGCCTGCGTCCCCGGCAACCGAGGGGCGTCGTTTTCGCGTCCGTGGTGCGAAAGCTGGGCAATCTATGCGCGAAAATCCCGGGCGTTCGCGGCCGGGTGGGTACAGAAGCTCCATAGAGGCCGCATGGAGGTCATTTTCCCCTCACGGGGTTGTCACCGTGCGGTCATGAAAGAGGGGGAGTCTGCCCACTGTGAGCACGGAATCAGCGCCAACGCCAGCGGGTCCCACCACCGAGCTGCCCGCCGACAGGTTCATGGATCGAGAGGAGGGGTGGCTCCGGTTCAACCAACGGGTCCTGGAACTCGCCGAGGACGAGGACATCCCGCTCCTGGAACGCGCCCGGTTCCTGGCCATCTTCTCCAGCAACCTCGACGAGTTCTTCATGGTCCGGGTCGCCGGACTCAAACGCCGCCTGGCCACCGGGGTCGTCGTGGCCTCCTCCAGCGGACACCGGCCGCGCACCCTTCTCGAACGCATCTCGCGGTTCACCCATGAGCTGATGCTCCGCCAGGCCGCCTGCTTCGAGGACAGCGTCGCCCCCGGCCTGAGGGCCGCGGGCATCCGCATCGTCCGCTGGAGCGATCTGGACACGGACGAGCGCGAGTACCTGCACGGCTACTTCCTGCGCTCCGTCTACCCGCTGGTCACCCCCTTCGCGGTCGACTCCGCGCACCCCTTCCCCTACATCTCCGGCCGCTCCCTCAACCTCGCGGTCACCGTCCGCGACCCGCTCGACGAGCGCCGCATGTTCGCCCGGGTCAAGGTGCCCAGCGTCCTGACGCGCTTCATCGAGCTGGGCCCCCGGCAGAGCGGCCGGTTCGTCCCGATCGAGGACGTCATCGCCGCCCACCTGCCCCAGCTCTTCGAAGGCATGCAGATCCTGGAGCACCACGCCTTCCGTGTCACCCGCAACGCCGACCTGGAGGTGGACGAGGACGAGACCGACGACCTCGTCACGTCGTTGGAGAACGAGCTCCTGCGCCGCCGCTTCGGCCCCCTCGTGCGCCTGGAGGTCGAGGACAGCATCTCCCCCGAGGTCCTGTCGATCCTCACCGAGGAGCTCGGCGCGGAGGAGGAGGAGATCTACCGCGTGCCCGGCCCGCTCAACCTCGCCGGGCTGGCCCAGATCGCCGACACGGAGAGGCCGGAGCTGCGCTACCCGCCCATGGTCCCGGTCGAACCCCGCAGCCTGACCTCGGGGGACCTGTTCACGACCATCCGGGAGCGGGAGGTGCTCGTCCACCACCCCTACGAGTCGTTCGCCACCACCACCGAGCGGTTCCTGGCCCTGGCCGCCACCGACCCCGAGGTCGTGGCGATCAAGCAGACCCTCTACCGCACCAGCGGCGACTCACCCATCGTCGAGGCGCTCATCGAGGCCGCACGCGCCGGCAAGGAGGTCGTGGTCCTGGTCGAGATCAAGGCCCGCTTCGACGAACAGAACAACATCCAGTGGGCGCGCAAGCTCGAACTCGCGGGCTGCCACGTCGTCTACGGCGTCGTCGGCCTCAAGACGCACTGCAAGCTGTCCATGGTCATACGCAAGGACGACGACGGGCTGCTGCGCCGCTACTGCCACGTCGGCACCGGCAACTACAACCCCAGCACCGCCCGCGTCTACGAGGACTTCGGCCTGTTCAGCGCCGCGTCCGAGGTGGGAGAGGACGTCAGCGAGCTGTTCAACAGCCTCACGGGATTCTCCCGCAAGAAGCACTACCGCCGTCTGCTCGTCGCCCCGGCCGCACTGCGCGAGGGCCTGCTCCGGCAGATCGACCAGGAGATCGAGAACAGCCTCAAGGGAGAGCCCGCCCGCATCCGGATCAAGGTCAACTCCCTGGTCGACGAGGAGATCATCGACGCCCTCTACCGGGCCTCGCAGGCAGGTGTGAGCGTGGACCTGTGGGTGCGCGGCAGCTGCGTCCTCCGCGCGGGCGTCCCCGGCCTCTCCGAGAACATCCGGGTCCGCAGCATCCTGGGGCGCTTCCTCGAACACTCCCGCATCTTCGTGTTCGCCAACGGCTGGCGGCCGCAGGTGTGGATCGGGAGCGCCGACCTCATGCCGCGCAACCTGGACCGCAGGGTCGAGGCGCTGGTGCGGGTCTCCGACTCCGATCAGTGCCGCCGCCTGGTCGGCCTGATGGACCTGGCGATGGCCGAGAGCACCTCGTCCTGGCGGCTCGAACCCGACGGCACGTGGACCCGGCACACCCGCGGCGAGGACGGGCAGCCCCTCGTCGACCTCCAGGACAGCCTGCGCGGTGACCGCCACCTGCGAGTGGTGGAGAGCGGATGAACGGGATGACGGAGGACGGCGCGGACGCTGCGGGCCCGCACGGAAACGGCGGGCAGCCCCCGGAGGGGGCGGGCCCGGTCGAGGGCGTGCGTGTGACCAGTGCCTTCCCGCCGCGTGACACGGCGGTCGGGGGCTACCTCGAACCCATCCGCGCGGGGGGCGCCCTACTGTGGCGCGCGGGCGCCGGCGGAGGCACCGAGGTGGTCCTCATCCGCCGCCCCGACCGGGGCGACTGGACCCTGCCCAAGGGCAAGCTCAAGAACGGCGAGCACCCCGTCACCGGAGCGGTCCGCGAGGTCGAGGAGGAGACGGGGCTGACCCCGCTGATGGGACGCAGGCTCCCGCCCCAGCGCTACCTGAAGGACGGGTGGCCCAAACAGGTGGAATGGTGGGCGGCCACTCCGGACCACCCCGACGGGACGATCGACTACCAGCCCAACGAGGAGGTCGACCTGGTCGAGTGGGTTCCGGTGGAGGAGGCCCGGGACCGGCTCACCTACGACCACGACGCCCAGGTCCTCGACAACTTCCGCGCCGGGCCCGCCACCACCTTCCCCGTCATCCTGTTGCGGCACCTGTCGGCGGGGGAGAAGCGCGGATGGCCCGACAGCGACCTGTTGCGCCCACTGGACGAGGCCGGGCGGTCCGATGCCCTGGCGCTGCCCGAGGTGCTCGGCGCCTACGGGAGGCCCCGGGTGGTGTCGTCGGCCGCCGCACGGTGCACGGAGTCGATGCTGCCGTACGCCGTGGAGCACGATGTGCCGATGCGGACCGAGCGCGCCTTCACCGTGCGGGAGGGCTCACAGTACGACGTGGAGGAGGCGCAGGAGGCGTTCGCGCGCCTCGTCGTCGAAGGGCTGCCGACGGTGGTCTGCACGCACGGCGAGCTGGTCCCGAAGCTGATGTCCGAGGCGCTCACCCGGCTCGGAGCGCCGGTCACGCAGCAGCTGGGGCTGCGCAAGGGGTCGTTCTGGGTGGTGCACGTGGATTCCCGCTCGGGAACGCTGGCGGGGGTGGAGCGGCACGCGATCCGCGGCTGACAAGGCTTCGCCGGACCCGGCGGGGACACGTCGGGCGGCGGTGACATGATGCGGTCATGGCCAAACACAAGGTTGCGCGGAGCGTCGTGGTGGACGCTCCCGCCAAGCGGATCTTCGACATCGTCGCCTCACCGGCGCTGCACTCCGAGTTCGACGGCTCCGGCACGGTGCGCGGCACCCACTTCGGTCCCGAGAGGTTGGAGAGGGGCAGCGAGTTCGGCATGGACATGCGGATGTTCGGTGTCGGCTACCGGATGGCCAACCGGGTGGTGGAGTACGAGGAGAACCGGCTCATCGCCTGGCGCCACGCGGGCCCCCACCGCTGGCGCTACGAACTGGAGGAGCTGCCGGAGGGCGGCACCCGGGTCACCGAGACCTTCGACTACTCGCGGGGGTTTCCGGCCTTCTACGTCCTGATGGGGATGCCCGCGAACAACGGGCGCAGCATCGAGAGGACCCTGGAGCGGCTCAAGGCCGCTGCGGAGCGGGACGGGAGCTGAGCTCCTCCTGATTCTCGGCCCGCAGACCCTCGCGGGCGCACGGCGGCGCCCACGGCCCCTGGCCGTGGGCGGTGCTGTACGCGTGGGTCCGCGGCCGCGGTGGAGCGGGCTTGGACGCGTCGGCTACTAGTAGCCGGGGTGGACGGCCGCGGTCTCCGCGCCCTCGGTCGTCTCGGCTTCCCCAGCCTCCCCAGCCTCCTCGGTCTCGGCGGCCTCGACGGCCTCGACGGCTTCCTCGGCCTCGACGGCCTCGGTGCTCCCGGTCTCGGCCCCTTCCACGGGGGTTACCTGCTCCGCCTCGGCGGCCTCGGCCTGGTCCTGCCAGTGGCCGTCGTAGCCCACGTGGCCGAGCGGCGAGGCGATGAGCTGCTCGACGCCGTTCATGGCGTCGTGGCCGATCCACGCGGAGGCGGGCGAGGCGGCGAGACCGATGGCCGCGCCGGTAGTCAGGGTGATGAGGGCGAGTCCGGCGATACGCTTCACAACAGAATCCTCACTAAGAGTAATCGTAAAACTACTGACAGTAGTTAATGTAGGTCGATCTCTCCTGTTTGGCCAGTTCATCGGTGCCGTTTGTCCGTGTCTTCCTTCCAGGTGGGCCGTCATCCACAGGGCACCCGCAGCACTCGTCCACATGCCCTAAAGTTCGGCAAGGGCCCGTATTCTCCGCGTCTCCCGGCAACCGTGGCGCGCACCGGGCGGGCCCGTCGACGGTACGCCGAGCAGGAGTCAGGGGCAGTGGTGGGAACAACCTTGGGTGACGTGTGGCAGGAAGTCCTGTCCGTGCAGCCGGAGCCGGAGCGGTGGATCATCATCGCCGCGGCCGTCCTGGCCCTGGCAGCCGTCCTGCTCGGCCCGCCGTGGCGGATCGGGCGCAACGTCGTCACCATCGCCCACGAGGGCGGGCACGCGCTCGTCGCGCTGCTCAGCGGCCGGCAGCTCACCGGCATCCGGCTCCACTCGGACACCTCCGGTGTGACCGTCTCCCGAGGCAAGCCGACCGGCATCGGCATGATCCTGACCGTCTTCGCCGGCTACATCGCCTCGTCGGTCATCGGACTCCTGGGCATCCTCATGCTCATGTCCGACCGCATCACCGCCCTGCTGTGGCTGAGCATCCTCGTGCTCGCCGCGATGCTCCTGATGATCCGCAACGTCTACGGCGTGGTGTCGATCGTCGCCACGGGCGCGGTGGTGTTCGGTATCAGCTGGTTCACCCCGACCGAGGTCCAGGCGGCCTTCGCCTACCTGTTCATCTGGTTCCTGCTCTTCGCGGGCGTGCGCCCGGTCTTCGAGCTCCAGGCGCAGCGCAGACGCAACCCGTCCCCCCACTCCGACGCCGACCAGCTCGCCAGGCTCACCGGTGTACCCGGCACCCTGTGGGTGGTGGTCTTCGCCCTGGTCAACCTCGCGGTGACCGCGCTGGGTGTGTGGCTGCTGCTCTTCTGAGGGGTTCCGGCCGGCCCGCTGCCCGGCAGATGGCCGGTTCCGGACACGCGGCGGTCCCGGACACGCGGCGGTTCCGGACACACAGAAGGGCGCGGCCCCGTGGTCGCGCCCTGTGCATTGCCGGGAGGGCCGGTGCGGCCCTCGCCGACCGGGGAGCGGGTCGGGGCTCCCCGTCGGAGAACGGTCAGTTCACACGCGGCGCGGCGAGCGCCTCGGAGACCGTGGTGAAAACGGGGATGCGCGTGTCGAGCGACGTCACCCGCAGGGTCTGCATCACCCGGTGGATGGGTGAGGCGATGGCGAGGACCGCCTGCTGCTCCTTGGCGGCCTTGTGCGCGCGGATGAGCACGCGCAGACCACTGGAGTCGATAAACCGCAGGTCGGCGCAGTCCAACACGACCCGCCCGAACGGCTGTGTGGTCAGGGCCTGGGTCACTGCCTCCTGGAAGCGGTGCTCGGTGGCCATGTCGATCTCCCCGTCCAGCGCCAGAACCCGTCCGGCGTCGTGCAGGGTGGAGGAGATGTTCAGGTCGGGCATTGCGACTCCGGCGTATTCGGGACGTGCCCGAGGGGTCGGCGACACAGGCCGTACGCCGCTCCACGAGCGCGTGCCGACCGATACGTTCGCGGCGTTACCGCGGTGGCCAAGCTGATGGTTCATCAAGTTCCTTGCGTGGTGCCCCGGGTTGGAACCGGGAACGAAACGCCTTCTCACCTGGGTGTCCTGGGGACTCCGCGCGGAGCGCGGATGTCCGTCGAACGTGCGAACCCGGATCGAAAGTTCCTGGGCGTGTCCCGTCCTGCGGATGGCGGCGGAGACGCGTGGTGCGTCGTGGGACGCGTCGCTTGTCGCTTCGGGCCACTCCCAGCCCTCTGCAACTGTGAACCCACTCGTGGGAGCGGGCATTCCCCCGAGGTCGGGGGTGGCCTGCTGGGGCGGCGAAAACGGGGCCGCGCCCGTGTACTGGGCGGTCTACCCGGGAGACCTGCAGTCCCCGGCCGCTGCTGTCTTTCCTGAGCGGACCCGCCCAGCCTCGCACTTTACCATAAGGCCGTGGCCGATTCGTGACGTGAGCGACGCAAGGTCGTGCTCGTGACGTTTGCTCTGCCTGTGCTGCATGAGGTATGGATCACAGGCAGTGGGCGTTCTCGGTCGGTTCGCGGCCGGGTGTCTGGTCCAGGTCCTCCCGCTGGACCGCCCACACACACGCGGAGAGCGTCAGCGGAACAGCCACGGTGAGGGCGATCGCGGGAATCGCCACCCCCGAGTCGTTGGCCCCGAAGCCCGTGAGGGCGGTGACCAGCGATCCGGTGAGCCCGGCCCTGAGCGTCGGCGCGTACTCGTAGGCACGCTGGAGCGCTCCGATCCGCCACTTGGTCGGCCGGTTGAGCACGACGAACAGGAAGACCAGCGCGCAGGCCGCGAGCAGGGTCAGCTGCCAGTTGCCGAGGGTCCCCAGCATCGCGCCCAGTTTGCGGGTCAGCACGGTTCCGGCCTCCCCGTTCACCACCTGCGCCGCGAACGCCCCCAGATGGCTGCGCTCCTCCGGCGGGCGCAGGTAGTCCCGCCACGACAGCACCGTGATCGCTGCCACCGCCATCAGCCCCACCGCCGCCAGCCGGACCGGTGTGATCCTCACCCCGGCGATCATCATCGTCGTCACGGCGAGACCAGGGATCAGGGCGATCACACCGCCGAAGTCGGTGCCCAGGCCGGGCCAGCCGATGATCAGGACGGACGCGGCCCCGACGGTCAGGGTCGTCGCCACGGCCGCGCGTTGCCGACCCCGGGCGATCAGCTCGTGGGCGACCCCGGCGACCGCCATGAGCATGCCGGTCGCGAACGTCGCGAAGGCGATGTTCCCGATCCCGTAGAACCGGCCTCCCACGATCGGCGAGTAGCCGGTCGGCGAGTTCATCTGGAGGTTCGCCCCGAAGCACAGGTCGAGGAAGAGCACCGCCGTGGTCGCCCCCGCGACGACCGTCATCGGCCCCAGGATGCTCCGTCGCCACGGCCCGGCCACGGCCAGCGCCACCACCAGCGCGTCGGCGGTGACCACACAGGCGAGCAGCGCCACCAGCGGGCTCTCCGAGGCCCACCACGGGATGAGGTTGGCCAGGTAGCTGGCGACGGGGAACGCGGCACCAGCCAGTGCCACGATGCGCGTCACCGACAGCACCAGGGCGCGCTTGCCGCGCTGGTGACCCGAGTACCGGTGGAGGGCGTACGCCGCCGCTGCGTAGATCAGGAGCTGGAAGGCGACCAGCCCGCTGAAGAAGCCGGGGATCGCCGCGCCCACGACCACCGCGGCGGTGTTGAAGTCCACCAGGCGAACCACGGCCTGCTCGACTGTCGGCGGCCGGTCCGTCAGGTGCCAGACCCGCCCGCTGGTCGGCGCGGTCGCCTTCAACCCCAACGCGGTCAGGACGGTGGGCGTGGTGTCGGTCAGGGCCACCAGTCCCGGGCGACGCGTCGACTCCGACGCCAGGAACGCCTCGCTCCCGGAGAACCCCTCCTCGGTGATCTCCCCGTACAGGGCCGCGGTGAGCTGTGAGGGGCCGGTGTCCATGGACACGCC
This sequence comes from Nocardiopsis sp. NPDC058631, assembly GCF_042716955.1. Lineage (NCBI taxonomy): Bacteria > Bacillati > Actinomycetota > Actinomycetes > Streptosporangiales > Nocardiopsidaceae > Nocardiopsis > Nocardiopsis sp. NPDC058631. Next base: position 33,584 of record NZ_JBHXQY010000055.1, read on the forward strand.
GACGACCATCAGGGACGAACCGACGGGGAGGATCCGCTCCAGAGCCCTCAGACGGCCGTCCAGGTCGGCCAGCGCCTCCTCACGCGCCCATTCGGGGACGTCCTCGGGGTCGGGTTCCGGAGGTTCCTCCGCGTCGGCCGCCCCCCGTGTCCCCGGGGGGTCGGGGTACAACCGGGTGAGCTCGGGCAGTTCCACGGCGGCCAGGGACACTCCCGCCAGGCGTTCCGTGGTCAGATCGAGCGGACCGTCGACGTAGTGGTCGACACGGCCGGAGGTGTCGGCGACGCCGAGGGCGGCGCCGGGGCCCGCGGCCAGGGTCGTTCCCCCGGAGTCGCGGACCGTCTGCCCGAGCACGCCGATGGGGGCGGAGAAGGACGAGCGCTCGTTCACCCGCACGTAGGAGTCGAAGCCGGGGACGACCGCTCCCGAGCCGTCGCCCTCGGGTTCGGGAGCGGCCTCGCACACCGTGAAGCGCTCGCGCTCGGACAGGGCGCGCTGTCCCGCCGACACCGACAGCCAGCCGTCGGTCGGACAGGTGCGTGAGGTGGCGCTGCGGATCGACACGTTGCCGACGGAACCGCCTTCGGCCATCCCCCACAGGGTCGGTGTGTGCTCAGGGGTCACGTCCTGCCACAACAACCCTGGCACGCCCACCAGAATCACCGGGCCGCTGCGCCTGTCTCCCGGGCCGGGGTCGTCCCCGGCACGGAGGGCCGCCACCGGTGCGGGCGCTGCGGAGGCCGGGGGCGTCGCCGGAGCCGCTGTGGCGGACGCGGACACCAGCACAGCTCCGGACAGGAGGAGGGATCCCAGGCGCGCACCCCAGCGCGCAGCCGCCCCTCTGACGAGCCGTCGTGGCATGGCGAACCCCCCAGTCGCGCTCAGCCGGACTGGCCACGATAGTGATCATCCGCGCCGGGTAGGGGGACCCGCGGGATCCGGGCGCGTGTGGCGGCCCGCACCCGGTCCGGGCCCGCGCCCCTTCACCACCCGGGTTTCGGCGTGGCCGTGGCTGCGACGCTAGAGCTGATAATCACTGGCCCGGGCTCCGAGTACATTCAGCAGGGCCAGAGCCTCGGCGCCGGGGGATCCTGGCGGCGCGCTGTAGAGCACGAGGTGGAGGTGGGGAGAGACGAATACCGATCACGCGATCACCGGCCTCCGCCAGATTCGCGCCCTGGATACACTGCTCCCCGCCCCGACCGGAGGTCATCTCAGTGTTACCTACACGAGTATTCGCCGTTGCCCCGCTGGCTCTGGTGATTCTCACCCTGTCCGGGTGCTCTTTCTGGGGCTGCACCGACACAACGGCGGAGCGCGGTAAGGCCGGTGCCAGGGTGGAGGTCGTGGACACGGAGGGGCAGCCTCTCGGCGTCACCGCAGCGGTCGTTGACTGGCGCCTTGAGCCCCACCCGCAAGTGCCCTCCGAAGGTGACCGGGTCCACTTCTACTTCCGCTTCGACGGCGCCGACGAATATTCCGACCCCGCAGTGGACGCCTGCGCGGTCGACAAGGAGCGTGTGGCGTTGGGGTGCCAGGCGGTTTACTCGTCCCAGGCGTTCGGGCCGGCCGACGATCCCCTCACGGGCGACGACTGGCTCGCCGTCGAGCACCCTGAGCAGGTTGCCGAAGTGTTGTTGATCCCCAATGACCAGTCCTACGACCGCCCCACCTGTGAAGTGGACATCAAGGACGGTGGCGGGATGCATCCTCCGGAAGCACCCAGCAGGGGGGACCAGCTGTAGGGAGGTCAAGGCGGTTGAACGCGTCGGCGACCCACCGACCCCGGTCCCCGAACCCTTCGCCGACCTGTTGCTCCAGGCCAAGGATCAGCGGACCGATATGAACACCACCAACCGGCATGCGGCCTGGCTGTTCCCCGGCCGCAGGGCCGGGCGCCCCACGCACCCGCACAGCCTCGCCGACCTGATCCGCGACACCGGCATCCCCGGAACAGCGGTGCGCACCTCCGCGCTGCGCCAACTCGTGCCCCAGGCCCCCGCTCCGGTCATCGCCCGGGCGCTGGGCTTCCATGACAAGACCACCACCCGAGTCGTTGCCCAGGCGGGAGGGACCTGGAACCGCTACGCCCTCAGCGACCACACACAGTGATCGAAGCGGTGGGGCCACGGAGAATACCGATCACTCGATCAACGGCTCTTACCAGTCCCGTCCCCCGTCGAGGGGTGGGCCGGTGGCGACCCGTGACCGCGGAACCGGTCAGGTGGTGATGCCCCACTCCCGGAGCGTCGTGTCGGTGTCGGGCTGCTCGCGTCCCCGGGTGACGCCGCCCGGGGTGCGGTCGAAGCGCGGCGCCGGGCCGGAGACCAGCCGTTCGCCGTCGCGGACCAGGGACCCGCGGGCGCGCACGTGGGGATGGTCGGGGGCCTCCTCCAGGGACAGGACCGGCATCACGCACGCGTCGACACCGTCGAACACCGCGGCCCACTCGTCGCGGCCGCGGGTGCGCAGGACCTCCGCGAATCGTGCGCGCAACCGGGGCCAGCCCGACCGGTCCCACTGGTCGGGGAGGTCCTCACCGGTCAGCCCCAGGCCTGCCAGGAACGCGGCGTAGAACTGGGGCTCGATGCAGCCCACCGAGACATGGCCGCCGTCCGAGCACTCGTACACGTCGTACCAGGGGGCACCGGTGTCCAGGTAGTTCGTCCCGCGCTCGTCGCTCCAGGAGCCGCGCGCGCGGTCCTCGTGCACCATCGACATGAGCAGGGAACTGCCGTCCACCATGGCGGCGTCCACGACCTGGCCGAGCCCGGAGGTCTGCCGCTCGACCAGGGCGGCCAGGATCCCGGTGACCGCGAACATGGTGCCCCCGGCGAAGTCGCCGAGGAGGTTGATCGGCGGCACCGGCGGTCCGCCGGCGCGACCGATGGCGTGCAGGGCGCCGTTGACGGAGACGTAGTTCATGTCGTGTCCGGCGGTGTGGGCGAGCGGACCGTCCTGGCCCCATCCGGTGACCCGGGCGAACACCAGGCGGGGGTTGAGTGCGCGGCACGCCTCCGGGCCGAGCCCGAGGCGTTCCATGACGCCGGGGCGGAACCCCTCCAGGAGGACATCGGCGCGGGAGACGAGGTCGAGGGCGAGAGCGCGCCCCTCGTCGGACTTGAGGTCGGCTGCCAGGACGGTGCGCCCCTCGCTCATGTGGGGGCCGCGGGATCCGGCGTTCATCGCGTCGGCGGCCGGAGGGCGGTCCAGTCGGATGATGCTGGCGCCCAGGTCGGCGAGGAGCATCCCGGCCATCGGTGCCGGGCCGATCCCGGTGAACTCGACGACACGGATTCCGGTGAGGGGTCCCATGGGTGCAGGCCTCCAAGCGAGCGAGCTGACTAGAACGTCGTTCGGGTCATTGTGCAGGTTCCGGGCCGGGGGCGCCACGGCGGTGTCCGGAGAAGGCTACCGAAGAAGAAAAGGAAAAGGGATGACTAAAGCTGACAGAAGGGCCGCCCTTTTGGTCAAGTAAAAAACGTGGTCCGCCGCTGGTGTTAATGTGTCCGTGCTCGTGGGGAGAGAACCGCGAAGCCGCGTGGAGACCCTGCGGGCCACCGGCGCCGTCAACGGCGACGGCTCCAGGGCGCGCCCGGTTCGGGCGAATCCGGAGAAACCCGATCCACCCCTTTTCCGAAAAGGACGCAGCCGCCATGCCCGGTACCCCGAAGAAGCGCACACACCGCGCCAAAGGCCGACGGCGAGCACGGGGCAGGCTCCCGCTGCCGCTCGCCGCCGCCTCGGTCGCCGGGGTCCTCGCGGTCGCCGCCGTGGGGACCGCCTTCGCGATGGACCGCAGCGTCGTCCTCGACGCCAACGGCCGCGAACAGACCGTGCACACCTTCGGCGGTACCGTCCAGGACGTCCTCGACTCCGCGGGGATCACCCTGGAGAAGGGCGACGTGGTCGCCCCACCCCCCGACACCCGGATCGCCTCCGGCGACCACGTGCTCCTGCGCTCCTCGCGTGACGTGACCGTCGAACTCGACGGACACCGGGTCTCCCACAGCGTCAACGCCCTCACCCTCGACGAGGCGTTCCGCCAGATCGGGCTGGACCCCGAGGGGATCGAACTCTCCAAGGACCACGACACCCGCATCCCCGACGGCGGCCTGACCGTCACCGCCGAACGGGCACCGCGCATGGTCGTCATGTACGACACCGTGCGCACCGAGACCCGCTCCACCGGAGCGACCGTCGCCGACGTCCTCCTGGCCGCCGGGGTGGACACGGGCGAGCACGACATCATCTCGCCCGAACCGACCGCACAGGCCGAGCCAGACATGGTCATCGAGGTCACTCCCGTCCTCGGCGAACCCGTCACCGAGGACAGGGTGATCGAGGCAGAGACCGTCGAACGCGACAACCCCGACCTGCCCGAGGGAGAGCGCAAGGTCGTCACCGAACCCGTGGACGGCCTCCGGAAGATCACCACCGTCACCATCCTGCGCGACGGGGAGGAAGTCGAACACGAGATCGAGAACGAGGTCGTCACCGAACCCCTGGACGGCCTCGTCGAGATCGGCACCAAGCAGCCCACACCATCCGGGGGAGCGGCCGCAGGCCTCAACTGGTCCGCCCTCGCCCAGTGCGAGTCGGGCGGCGACCCGACCGCCGTCAACCCCTCTGGCGGCTACTACGGCCTCTACCAGTTCAGCACCACCACCTGGCAGTCCGTGGGCGGAACCGGGCTGCCCTCCGACGCCAGCACGTCCGAACAGACCCAGCGCGCCCAGCAGCTCTACACCACCGTCGACGGCAACTGGCAGAGCCAGTGGCCCCACTGCGGAGCCCACCTCTTCGAATAGGCCTCCGGCCCGGGTGCCCCTCAACGCGGGAACCTTCGGCCCGGGGTGCCCTTTAGCGCGGGAACCTTCGGCCTCTTCGCGCGCGTCCTCGTTCCTCGGAAGCGCACTGCGTGGCCTCCAGAGCCTCCGGGAGTCCACGTGTGACCGGGGCGGACGGATGCCCGAGAAGCGCACCCCGCCGACAGGCACCAGGGCAGCGGGTGGGAGCTGGCAAGATATGGGAGTGACTCAGACACCCGTACCCGACGACCGCTCCCGCCTGCTGACGCCCGCCGACGTGCGAGCACTCGCCGAGCGGTTCGGCATCCGGCCCACCAAGACCCTGGGCCAGAACTTCGTCATCGACCACGGCACCGTCCGCCGCATCGTCCGGGTCGCGGGCGTCACCGACGAGGACGTCGTGGCCGAGGTCGGACCGGGCCTGGGCTCGCTCACCCTGGCGCTGCTCCCGCACGTCCGCCACGTGACCGCCATCGAGATCGATCCGGCACTGGCCGCAGCCCTCCCCGGAACCGTCGCCGACCACGCACCCGAACTCGCCGACCGGCTCACCGTCGTCCCCGGCGACGCCATGCGCATCGGCGAGATCCCCGGCCCCGCCCCCACGGCGCTGGTGGCCAACCTGCCCTACAACGTGTCCGTGCCCGTTCTTCTGCACCTGCTCGAACTCCTGCCCAGCCTCCGGCGGGTCCTGGTCATGGTGCAGGCCGAGGTCGCCGACAGGATCACCGCCACCCCCGGCGGGCGCATCTACGGCGTCCCCTCCGCCAAGGTCGCCTGGTACGCCCAGGCACGTCGCGCGGGGTCGGTCGGACGCAACGTGTTCTGGCCAGCCCCCAACGTCGACTCCGGGCTGGTCGAACTCGTCCGACGCCCCCAGCCCGACACGAAGGCCACCCGCAGGGAGGTCTTCGCGGTGATCGACGCCGCCTTCGCCCAGCGCCGCAAGACGCTGAGAGCGGCCCTCGCGGGTTGGGCCGGGTCCCCTCCCGCCGCCGAGACCGCGCTGCGCGCCGCGGGCGTCGACCCGGGCGCTCGCGGTGAGTCCCTCGGGGTGGCCGAGTTCGCGGCCATCGCCGAGCAGCGCCCCACCACCGGATAGCCCCCGGCTTCGCAACGCCCGCGTCGCAACCTTCGGCAACCCCGGCGACGTCTCCGCCGCGCGCACGCGGAAGGGCGCCGCCCCCGTCGGCCGGCGCCCTTCCGCGTGTCCCGTCGCCCTGCCCCCACGGGTCCGGGCGGCCGTCGGCGTCAGTCCCTCGTCTCGCTTCGGCCGTCCGCCGGGGCAGGCTCCTTCCGGGACCGGCGTGTGAGCGCACGGGCCACCCCGGCCGCACCCAGCCCGGCGACCAGGACCGGCAGCACCCAGACGACGTTGAACTCCCAGTCGCCTGTGCCGCGCACGACGAACGCGACCGCCAGGGCGAGGAACAACAGACCCGCCACCAGCGAACCCCAGTCGGTCCTACGCTTCGCCATGTCGTACCTCCACTACCCCGACCAGTGAGTCGGTGCGCACATTGATCAACGGGGGGTCGGCCGCGCCGTCTTCCGCCGACGCCTCTCCCGCCCCGCCTCCGGAATCCCCGGCGGGTTCGTACACCTCCTCGTGCACGAGGGAGCGTCCGACCAGCTCGCCACCGTCCTCCGTCCCCCCGAGGTCCACCACCCCGAAGCCGACATCCGTGGTCAACGCGACGCGCGCGTCGTCCGGGAGGACGACCTCCAGGTGGCCCGCGCCCATACTCACCGACACGTCAGCGGTCTCGCCGGGCTCCAGGTCCCCAAGACCGGACAGGTCCAAGGTCCCCGAACCGACGGTGAGCCGGTGGTCGCCCGACTCCGCCTCGGCGACCGTCGCGGGCCGCCACGTCTCGCCGCCTACCCGTACCCGGGTGAGGTCGGTCACCGACGCCAGTGCCAGTGCCAGTGCCGCGACCAGTCCCATGGACATCAGCCCCCGGGGATCACCCGCCCAGGTGCCGACCAGTGCGTAGAGGCCGACCACGGCCAGCACACCGGACAGGAAGAACACACCCGTCTCCGGACCGAACAACAGGGTCGCCGACTGCGCGCTCCACAACGAGGGCGACCACCCGAACACGGTCACGGGGACAAGGACCGCCGCGGTGACGACGGTCCACAGCGCGAACGACGCCAGCGGAGCCCCCGTACGGCACGTCCCGTCCGATCCCAGGTCCCGCCCGCCTCCGCGCCATCCGTCGGCCCCGTCGTCCGGCTCGTCGTCCTCCTGGACCCCGTCGGCCCCATCGGCGTGCGCGGACCGCTCCGCCACCACCGCCAGGTCCACCGGACCCTGTGGAGCGGAGGCCCACGGCTGCGCCGGGTTGTAGTAGGTCGGGGTCGGTCCTGGAACCGGGGCCGCGGGCGGCGGCTCCTTCGATCTCAGGTCCTGCCGCAGTTCCGCGAACGCCGCCCGCAGGTCCACCCCGCGGTTCCGCGCCGTCAGCAACCCCAGCACCAGCGGTATCGCCAGCACCAGAGTCGACCACCCCAGACCGCCGACCACGCTGAACGCCGTCGCGACCGCCAACCCGACCGCGAGGAGCTTCGGCACCGCGCGCGACGGGAAACTCCGGTTCAGCATCTGCTCGAACGTCGCCGGACCGCCCTCCGGGCCGCGCATCAGCATCCACGCGGCGATGTAGAGCAGCAGGCCCGTACCACTGGCGAACGCGGTGAGCACGAACGCCGTCCGCCACACCACCGGGTCGACCTGGGTGTACCGGGCCAGTCCCGCGCACACTCCTCCCAGGACCCGGTCCTCGTCCTCCTTGCGGAGCTCGCGCCCGAGCGCCTCCGAACGCGTCCCGGCGGTCGCCGGACCGCCCCCCGGAGCCCCCGGCGAGCCGGACGCGGCGAAGGCGCCGCCCCCGGAGCCCTCGGTCGTCGGATCGTCAGCCATGGTCACTCACCGCACTTTCCTCACCCACTCATGGTCACCCGGAACCGCCGGTCAAGGAATCCGGGACGACCCTGAAGACACCCTGACCGAAACCAGGGCCGGACCAGGGACGCGCCCCGGATGCCGAACAGGGGGCCTGGGAGGCATCCTGGACCAACAGGACCTACGAGCGCGGCGCGTGAACCCGAGCCGCACGACAGAAAGCGGTGATCGGGCGGTGGCAGCAACGGCCACGGACACCCCGAGGCTCACCCGCGCGGTGGACGGCAGACTCCTCGGGGGAGTCGCCGCCGGGCTGGCCCGGCACCTCGGACTCGACCCGGTGGTCGTCCGCCTCGCCTTCATGGCACTGTCCGTCGGCGGCATGGGCATCGCCGTGTACGTCGCCCTGTACTTCTTCGTGCCCACCGACCCGGAGGAGGCGGAGCAGCGCGGCTCGGGGGAGGCGGACAGCCGACGCAAGGGGCGCGACATCTCCCAGGTCGTCGCCTACGTCGGTCTCGCCGCCGCACTCGGCTTCCTGTTCCTGCTCTTCGGCGGCGTGTTCGACCCCCTGCTGTGGTTCGTGGTGTTCGGAACGCTCGGAGGCGTCATCCTCTGGCAGCAGGCCAATCCGACCCAGCGCGACGAATGGGTGACCAGCGCCGTCGGCCGGGGAGGCAGGGGCGGCAAGGGGATCATGCGCGCCGGCACGGGAGTCCTCCTCGTCGTGGTCGGCGTCATCGGCTTCCTCGTCTTCCAGGAACAGCTCCAGAACGCCCGCGCCGGTCTGACCTTCGCCTTCACCCTCCTGGCGGGGGTCTCCCTGATCGCCGCCCCGTGGATCATCGGACTGGTGCGCGAACGCGACCAGGAGCGTCGCGAGCGCATCCGCAACGCCGAGCGCGCCGAACTCGCCGCGCACATCCACGACTCCGTCCTGCACACCCTCACCCTCATCCAGCGCCGCGCCGAGGACCCCCGGGAGGTCCAGCGCCTCGCCCGCGTCCAGGAGCGCGCCCTGCGCAGCTGGCTCTACCAGCGGCCCGCCGACGCCGACACCACTGTGTCGCCCGCGCTCGAACGGGTCGCCGCCGAGGTCGAGGAGGAGCACGGCGTGCCCATCGAGGTGGTGTGCGTGGGCGACTGCCCCATGGACGACGCGCTGTCCGCGATGCTCCGCGCCGCCCGCGAGGCCATGGTCAACGCGTCCAAGTACGCCGGGACCGACAGCATCTCCGTGTTCGGCGAGGTCGACCAGGAGGAGGTGCTCGTATTCGTCCGCGACCGGGGCGCCGGGTTCGACATGGACGACATCCCCGAGGACCGCATGGGAGTGCGCGGGTCCATCCTCGGCCGGATGGAGCGCCACGGCGGTTCCGCCCGTATCCGCACCGAACCGGGTGAGGGCACCGAGGTGCAGCTGCGTATGGCCCGCGTTCCGGATGCGTAGCACCGGGGAGGCCGAGGGCGGGCGCTCCGGGGCACCCGCCGCCGACCGGATGCGGACAACTGGCCCCGCGACCGCCTCCACGGCTGTCCCCGCCGCCCCCGGCGTGGGTAGAGTCCAGGGTGTGGGAGACGAGAGCACGACCTTCAGTGACGGTGACGCGGTGCCCCGCGTCGTGATCGTGGACGACCACCGGCTGTTCCGCAGCGGTGTCCGTGGTGAGCTGGGCGACGCGGTCAACGTCGTCGGGGAGGCCGGGGACGTCGACAGCGCCGTACACGTCATCGGGGAACAACAGCCCGACCTCGTGCTCCTGGACGTCCACCTGCCAGGCGGCGGCGGTGTGGAGGTCCTGCGCAGGACCCTGCCCCAGCACCCGCAGATCCGCTTCCTCGCGCTGTCGGTCTCCGACGCGGCGGAGGACGTCATCGGCGTGGTGCGCGGTGGAGCCCGCGGCTACGTCACCAAGACCATCTCCGGCAGGGAGCTGGCCAACGCGATCGTCCGTGTGGCCGACGGCGACGCGGTCTTCTCCCCGCGCCTGGCCGGGTTCGTGCTGGACGCGTTCTCCGCGACCGACGCCCCGCCGGTGGACCCCGAGCTGGACCGCCTCACCCAGCGCGAGCGCGAGGTCCTGCGGCACATCGCCCGCGGCTACGCGTACAAGGAAGTCGCCAAGGAACTGTTCATCTCCGTCAAGACGGTGGAGACCCACGTGTCCTCGGTGCTCCGCAAGCTCCAGCTGTCCAACCGCCACGAACTCAGCAGGTGGGCCACGGCCCGCAGGCTCGTCTGACACGGCGCGGGCGCCCGCGCCGGCGAACGGCGACGGGGGGGGGCCCCCCCGGGGGGGCCGCCCGGCGCGGCGGCGGCCCGGGGGGGGAGCCAACAGCCCAGGGACACGGCC